>JBOIEM010000220.1:0-8589 GCA_050741115.1 Burkholderiales bacterium | reverse complement strand
CCGCCGCCTCGGGCGCCACCGCCGCCGCGGCCGGCGCCGGCCACCGGGCCCGCCTTGTCCTGGCCCGCGCGTCTGCCCTTCGCCTGCGATCGCTTCGCTTTTGTCGCCACCTGGGTATCCGCCTTCTTGCTTGCCGCCGGCACCGCGCCGGGCTCGAACAGATCGAGCGTCGCCTCGTCGGCGGCGCGCCCCGCGCGGTTCCTCGTGTCCGTCATACGTCAGCCTCGACTTCGTTGCCTTTCTCTTCCATCCACGCGCAGCGCTTCTCCGCTTCCTTGCGCGACATCAGCATGTTGAAGAGGGCGAAGGTCTTCGTCTTGTCCTCGATCCTGACCTGCAGGAGCCGCCGCGTATCGGGGTTCAGCGCCGTCTCCCACAACTGGTCCGGGTTCATCTCGCCCAGGCCCTTGAAGCGCTGGATCGAGACCGACTCGCGCCGCACGCCATCGTCGCGCGCGCGGTCGAGGATCGTCTTGAGTTCCTCCTCGTCGAGCGCGTAGAGCTTCTTCGCCGCGCGCTTGCCGTGCCCCGGCACGTCCACCTTGTAGAGCGGCGGGCAGGCGATGTAGACGTGGCCCTTCTCGATCAGCTTCGGGAAATGCCGGTAGAAGAGGGTCAAGAGCAGCACCGAGATGTGCGCGCCGTCCACGTCCGCGTCGGTCATCGAGGCGACCTTGCCGTAGCGCAGGCCCGAGAGGTCCGGGTTGTCCTTCTCGTCGTGGGGGTCCACCCCGAGCGCCACCGCGATGTCGTGGATCTCGGTATTGGAGAAGAGGAGCTCGCGCTTCACCTCCCAGGAGTTCAGCGCCTTGCCGCGCATGCGATAGACCGCCTGGAAGCGCTTGTCGCGCGCCTGCTTGGCCGAGCCGCCGGCCGAGTCGCCCTCGACGAGGTAGAGCTCGTTGTCCTTGGTGTCGGTGGACTCGCAGTCGGTCAGCTTCTCCGGCAGCATCACCACGCTGGAAGACTTCCTGCGCTCGACCTTCTGCACCGTGCGCAGCCGCTCGATCGCCTGCTGGATCACCCGATCGCAGATTTTCTTCCCGTGCTCGACGTTGCTGTTCATCCACAGCGCGAACGGGTCGCGCACCATGGTGGACACGAGCTTCACCCCGTCGCGGTTGGAGAGCTTCTCCTTGGTCTGCCCGTGGAACTGCGGCTCGAGCACCTTGGCCGCGAGGACGTAGACGCAGCACGACCACGCGTCCTCGGCGAGGAGCTTGACGCCCTTCGGGGTGAGGCTGTGGTACTCGGCGAAGGACTTGACCGCCTCGAAGATGCCTTCGCGCAGGCCGGCCTCGTGCGTACCGCCGTCCACGGTGGGGATCAGGTTCGCGTAGGACTCGCCGCCGCCCTTGCCGTTTTCGACGAACGCGAACGCCCAAGCTGCGCCCTCGCCCGCGGCGAAGCCGTTGGCGTCGGACTCGGCGACGAACTTCTCCCCGTCGTAGATCGGCGCGACCGCGTTCGCGCTCCCGATCAGCTCGGCAAGGTAGCCCTTCATGCCCTCGGGGTAGCTCCAGGTCTTCTGCTTCGTCTCCTTCGCGGTCTCGATACCGAGCGTCACCTTCACGCCCGGCAGCAGCACCGCCTTCGAGCGCACGATCCGCTCGAGGTCGTCCAACTGTACCTTCGGGGAATCGAAGTACTTCTTGTTCGGCCAGATCCGCAGCGACGTCCCGCTCGCCCGCTGCCCGCAGGTGCCGGTCTTGCGCAGCTTCTTCGCGACCTTGCCGTCGGCGAACGCGATCTGGTGCACCTCGCCGTCGCGCTTGATCTCGACCTCGAGCCGCTCGGAGAGCGCGTTCGTGACCGACACGCCGACGCCGTGCAACCCCCCGGAGAACTTGTAGGCGGCGTCCGCGTCGGCGCGCGCGAACTTGGCTCCCGCGTGAAGCTCCGTCAGCACCAGCTCGACGGTGGGGATCTTCTCCTCGGGATGCAGCCCGACGGGAATGCCGCGGCCGTTGTCGGTGACGGTGACCGAGCCGTCGAGGTGGACGGTGACGTCGATGCGGTCGGCGTGGCCGCCGAGCGCCTCGTCGGCCGCATTGTCGATCGCTTCCTGGATGATGTGGGTGGGGTCGGAGGTCCGGGTATACATCCCCGGGAGCCGCTGGACCGGCTCGATGCCGCGTAACTTCTTGACTGAACTCTCGTCGTATCGCTTTGCCATTCGGGACGATATTGTAACCTGTTTTGAATCAAAGTACTACGCTCTTGGCGGCGACTCGCAAACTCCCCGGGCGAGGTCTTGCGCCGCCGCCGGTTTCCCGCCAGTATTGCCGGCTGCCGCAAATCCGATCCAGGAGAGTCCGCAATGCGCAACAACCGTCGTTCGTCGCTGTTCTTGCTGCCGCTGTGCCTCGCGCTTCTCGCTGCCGCGGCACCGGCGGCGGAATGGCCCTCGCGGCCAATCCGCTTTGTCACTCCCGCCGCGCCCGGCGGCACCACCGACGGGCTGTCACGCATCTTCAGCGCGCGCATGACCGAAACCCTGCGCACCCAGGTCATCGTGGACAACCGCGGCAGCGCCTCCGGCGTGCTCGCGGCCGAGATCGTCAAGGCGGCAGCGCCGGACGGTTACACGCTGTTCATGGCCTACCACCAGCACACGGTGAACGCCGCTCTGCTGAAGCTTTCCTACCACCCGGTCAATGACTTCACGCCGATCACGCAGTTGACGGAGGCCGGGCTGGCGCTGGTCGTGCATCCGAGCGCGCCGGTGAAAAACTTCAAGGAATTTCTCGACTGGACGCGCAACTTCAAGGGGCCGCTCAACTACGGCTCCGCAGGGCTCGGCAGCGGCGGCCATCTTGCGGGCGAGCTCTACAGGATCCAGGCCGGTGTCAAGGCGGGCCACATCCCCTACAAGGGGGCCGGGCCCTCCCTGATCGCGCTGATGGGCGGGGAATACCACTACAACTTCGCGGGGCTGGTGGGCGCGCTCCCCCTCGCCCGCGCCGGCAAGATCCGCGCTATAGCCGTCACCACGGAAAAGCGCATCCCGGGCTACGAGGACATTCCCACCGTGAAGGAATCCGGCCTGCCGGACTTCGTGGTGGTGGGCTGGTACGGCGTGATCACTCCGCCGAAGCTGCCGCAGCAGCTCGTGACGCGCCTGCACGCCGAGCTCACCAAGGTCCTCAACGAGCCCGAGACCAATAAGCGCGTCGTCGGCTTCGGCGGCACGCCGGTGGGGAGCGACCCGGAGTCGTTCCGCAAGTTCATGCTCGCGGACATGAACAAGTGGGCCGACGTGGTGAAGAAGAGCGGCGCCAAGGCCGACTGATCGATGCGCGCGCGCAACATGACGTTGTGCACGCTGGCCGGACGCGGCGGCGGCTCGCTGGGCGTCAAGTCGGAGCGGGGCATCCTGGATGTCGCGAAGGCATCGAGGCTGCTCCGGATCCCGGCGCCGGCGGACATCCACGCCGTGATCGAGGGGGCCGATTGCGCGCCGCTCAAGAAGCTCGCCGACAAGGCGCTGAGCGACAAGCGCGGCAAGAGCGTGCTGATTCCGGAGGCGCGCGCACGCTTCGGGCCGGCGGTGCCACGCCCCGGCAAGATCATCTGCGTCGGGCTCAATTACCGCCGGCACGCGCAGGAGACCGGCAACCCCATTCCGCCGGTGCCGATCCTGTTCAACAAGTACAACAACGCGCTCGTCGGCCATCGCGGCAGGATTCGCCTTCCGGTGAAGGTGTCCTCGCAGTTCGACTACGAGGTCGAGCTGGTTTTGGTGATGGGGAAGCCGGCGCGCGACGTGCCGGAGGAGAAGGCGCTGGCGCACGTATTCGGCTACGCCAACGGCAACGATTTCTCGGCGCGCGACCTCATGCGGGTGACGAGCCAGTTGATGCTCGGCAAGACCTGCGACGGCTTCGCGCCGCTCGGCCCCTGGGTTGTCACCGCGGATCAGGTTCCGGACCCGCAGAATCTCACGGTCGCCACCTACGTGAACGGCGAGAAGCGCCAGGACTCGAACACGTCCGACATGGTTTTCAGCTGCGCGCAGATCGTGAGCTACTGCTCGCGCCACATGACGCTCCTGCCCGGCGACATCATCTATACGGGGACGCCGCAGGGCGTGATCCTCGGCTATCCGCCCGAGAAGCGGGTGTGGCTCAAGGCGGGCGACAAGGTGGTGACCGAGGTCGAGAAATGCGGCGCGCTCGAAGTCACGCTCGTCTGACATCAAGGAGGTGAACATGGCACGCATCCGCCACATCGCGATCGGCACGCGGGATCCCGAGGCAACGGCGCGGTTCTACATCGAGGGGCTCGGCCTGAAGAAGGTCGGCAAGCTCGACTCCGCGACCGCCGAGGGCTACTACCTCACCGACGGCCACGTGAACGTCGCCATTCTGAAGTTCAAGAGCGACGACCCCGCCACGACGGAAGGCGTGCCCCGCTACACCGGCGTCCACCACTTCGGCGTCGAGGTCGAGGACATGGCGAAAGCGCGGGCGCGGATCGAGAAGGCGGGCGCCGTGCACCGTCCCTACCCGGGAACGGAGGACATGAAGAAGCGCGGCAACATCGAGGTCAAGTTCACCGGGCCCGACGGCGTGACGATCGATCTCTCCGAGCACGGCTGGCTCGGCACCAAGTAACATGCTCGTCCGCATCGACCACGTGATGATCTGCGTGCCCGATCTCGCGCGGGGCATGGAGCAGTACCGCCGGATGGGCTTCAACATCCATCCGGGCGGCGTTCACCCCGGCAAAGGCACCCACAACGCGATCGCGCTCAACCAGGAGGACTACCTCGAGCTGCTGGCGATCCGCGATCCGACCGAGCAGCGAGCGGCGGCGCGGCCCGGCAGCTACCAGGACGGACTCGAGCGCTTCATCGCGGCGGGCGGCGGCATCCGCTACGTGATCGTGCAGAGCGACGACCTGGCGGCGGATGTCGCCGTGATGCGCGCCCGCGGCGTCGACGTGAGCGATGCGATCGAAGCCGGCCGGCGCACCCCCTCCGGGCAGCAATTGCGCTGGAAAGCCGCGACGCTCGGCCCACGGAATCCGCTTCCGATCTTTTTCATCCAGCACCTGACGCCGATGGAAGAGCGCCGCACGCAGTTGCCGGATTCCGGCCCTCATCCCAACGGCGTGCGCTTTCTCGAGCGGACCTACATCGTCGTGCAGGACCTAGAGGCTTCCGTGGCGGCCTACTCGAAAGTGCTGGGCATGTCCCAGCCGCGGATGTACAAGGGGACGGTAATCATGTCGCACATGGCGGTGTTCCAGTTCGGGCCCGCGGGCCTTACCATCGCGCACCCTTACGCGCCGGGGCCGGCCGCCGATGCGCTGGAGCGCCGTGGCCCCGGCCCGTTCCAGGCACTCTTCCGCACCACCAGCATGGGCGCGGCCGCGCGCTGGATGGAGGCACAAGGCCTGCCGCCTCCCGCGCGCGGCGTGCGCGACACCGGCGAGCACGCGATGCTCGTACCTCCCTCCGAAGGCTGTGGGGCGTACATCGGCTTCGTCGGTCCGGAGTAGGACCCATGCCTGCCCGAAAGACGGTCTTCTGGTTCGACGACGGCAAGCGCCCCAACGTCGCCGACGAGCTCGAGAAGCAGAAGGACATCACGCTTCACCGCCTCACCTACAACGGGCCGAAAGCGGACATCTGGGGCGCGATGTCGGCTTCGCACGTCTACTGCATCACCTCCACGCGCCAGGAGCAGCCCGAGGAGTTCCGCGCCACCGCGGCGCTCGTCGCGCGCTGCCCCGACCTCCTCGTCGTCTCGACGAGCGGCGCGGGCTACGACACGGTGGACGTCGCCGCGTGCACGGCGGCGGGCGTGCTCGTGGTGAACCAGTCGGGCGGCAACGCCGACGCCGTGGCGGAGCACGCGGTGGCGATGATGCTCTCGCTCACCAAGAACATCCCGCAGACGGACCGCTCCCTGCGCTCCGCCCAGCGCGCGCCGCGGGAAAAATTCAAGGGCTGGAACGCCACCGGCCGCACGGCCGGCGTCATCGGCATCGGCAACACCGGCCGCCGCGTCGCGCGCATCTGCGGCCTCGGCCTGCGGATGAAGGTGCTCGCCTGCGACCCCTATCTCACGGCGGAAGAGATCCAGGCGCGCGGCGCGACCAAGGTGGATCTTCCGACGCTCCTCGCCGAATCGCGCTTTGTCTCGGTTCACTGCCCCTACAACGACGAGACCCGCGGCATGATCGGGGCGCGCGAGCTCGCCGCCATGCAGCCCGGCTCCTACCTCGTCACGACGGCGCGCGGCGGGATCGTGGACGAGAATGCCCTCGCGGCGGCGCTCACGTCGGGGCACCTCGCCGGGGCGGGAGTGGACGTCTGGATCGAGGAGCCGCCGCCGCTCTCGCACCCGCTGTTCGCGTTCGAGAACGTGATCGCCACCTATCACACCGCCGGCATCACGCAGGATTCGCGGGAAAACATGCGCAACTGGAACGCGCAGCAGGTCGCCGGCATCCTGCGCGGCGAGCGCCCCCCGCGCCTCGTCAACCCGGACGCGTGGGAAAAGTTCGCGCAGCGCTTCGTGCGGGTCTTCGGCTTTCGACCGAAGTAGGGCGGCTCACTTCTTCTTCGGGCGGAAGAATCTGCCGTCGGCAATCGGATCGCGGAAACTCCTCCACGCGTAGTCGAAGCTGCCGGCGTAGCCGAGGCTGAAGGCGGCCGCGGTCAATGCGCTCACGAAGGTGAGCTGCAGCTCTTCCGTGGCGGAGGAGAGCTCGCTTCCCGGCCGCCGGGGCTGGGTCTGGAGTGGAAACTGGGCGTCGTCGTGGGTCGCGTCCGCGATCGAGACTTCGGCGACATTGCTCCGGATGTAGAAGAAAAAGGAGCTGCGGTCGCGCACCGGGGAGATCCGCTCGTCGGCTCCGAGCAGCATCACGGGCTTGGCGACCTTTCTCAGGAAGCCGGGCAAGCCCTTGCCGGTTCCCGCGGCGTCGAGCAGGATGCCGCCTGCCGCGGGAGCGCCGTCAGCGAGCGCAATGGCGACTGCCGCGCCGCCGAAGGAGTGACCGGCGAGAATGATCCGGTTGACATCGATGCGGCTGTCGATTGCGTCCGGCCGGCGGCGAATGTGCGTGGCGATTCTCGCCAGGGCCCTGCCGTTGCCGACCCATGGCCCCTTGTTGGGCAGCGTCACGGCCAGGCTGTGTATGCCCCAGGTTGCCAGGTGGTAGGCCTGGTAGGCGTGGTCTTTCTTCGTGTTGTCGTGCCCGTGCAGCAGGATCACGAGCGGCGCTTTTTCGGCGGGCGCGGACAAATACAAGTCGGCGTCGATGCGCTCTCTATCCGATAGGCGCAATTCGAAGTCCGGGCGCACGGTGACGGCGAAAGGCCCGCGCAACCGGAACTGGTCGACATTGGCTGTGCGATTGAGCAGATAGTCCCGCAGCTCGCTCAAGGTCGCGGGTGTGAGCGGTGTCACGCCGCTCGGGAGCCGCGCGCAGCCGCCGGCGAGCGCGAGCCACGCGACGGCAAGCCAGATGCGCCATCTGCCCCTGTTTTTTTGTCGTGCGGTCAAATAGAATCCCGGCAAGGGTATGCCGCCGGCCTCAGCCCGGCAGGTTGCAAAAGAATCGATGACAGCCCTGAAGAATACCAGCACCCGCATCGTTGTCCTGCTCGTTCTACAGGCCCTGTGGCTCACCGCCGCCCATTCCCAACAACCCGGCGTCTCCACCTTCGACCAGGAAGAAAAAAAGCAGCAAACCATCTACCAGAGCCGGGGAGAAAACGTTCCCTCGGGCTATGTCGTTGACCGATCGCTCCTGTCCTATATTTCCACGCTTCCCGCCGGGTTCGATCGGTCGTTGGCGAATCTCGGTCCAACCGATCGCTGGCTCGATATCGGAGCGGGCGAGGGCAACGCGGTACTGGATTATTACACTGAACTCTACGACGCGATGCACTGGGAAGGACGGGAGCGGCGCGGCAGGAAGGCACAAGCCGTCGCAATCTCCATCGAAGACCGCAGGACGCCCGAATGGTACGAGACCGCCGCGCGCCTCCAGCCCGATCAGCTTCGATATTTGCACGGAAGACGCTTGCGCGAGTACTCGGCGGAGGAATTGGGACGGTTTCAGCTCATCACCGATGTGATCGGGGGCTTCTCCTACGCGCGCTACCTGTCCGTGTTCATGGAGAAAGTCTTGAGCTTCATGGATATGAACGCCACCTTCTTCACCCTTCTGCTGGATGTGCGTCCGGAAACCGAGCCGGATCCGGCCCTGTACAAGGACCTGCTGATCCTGACTGAAATAGAGCAGGCCGACGGTTCCGATGTCAAAGTGTGTTCCTGGCTCAAGAGCATCAGCTGTGTGCAGGTGAGGTGCGAGCTCAACACGGAATTGAAGCGGCCGATCGAGCTGTATCGAATACAGAAGGTCTGCGACAAGGTTGCGGTTCCGTCTCTGCTGCCCCTGAGCTACCAGGCCGGAACTCCGCCCCCGCGGCGGTATCGCCTGGGACCGCCGCGACCGGCCCTGCTCGAGGAACTTCGCCCGATTGACCAGTAGCGGGTCTCAGATGCGCGCGGGGTTGCGCCGCGACCGTCCGGCGCGCGGTTTCGCCCGGTACGCGGGCCGCGGCTC
>JBOIEM010000219.1:0-5918 GCA_050741115.1 Burkholderiales bacterium | reverse complement strand
GCCCGTGGCTGCGGCATGAACCGGCCGAAGAGGCGCTGCAGGCGCACGACCTTGCCGATGACGATCAGCGTGGGCGCCCGGAGCCGCGCCTCGGCCGCGAGGCGCGGCAGCGCCGCGAGCGTGCCCGCGACGAAGCGCTGGCCGGCCGTCGTCCCCTTCTGGATGATCGCCGCCGGGGCGCGCGGCGAGAGACCGTGCGCGATCAACTCACGCGAGACGCGCTCGAGGCCCGCGAGACCCATGTAGACGACGATGGTCTGTCCGGGACGGGCAAGGCTCTTCCAGTCGAGGTCGGGGTCGCCCTTGCGCCTCGACCCGGTGACGAGCACACACGCCTGGGCGATCGCGCGGTGCGTGAGCGGAATGCCCACGGCGGCCGCCACGCCGGTTGCGGCGGTGATCCCCGGCACCACTTCGAATGCGATGCCGGCGCGGGCGAGCGCCAACGCCTCCTCGCCGCCGCGGCCGAATATGAATGGATCGCCCCCTTTCAGCCGCACCACGCGCTCGCCCCGGCGCGCGAGCCGGATCAGGAGCCGGTTGATTTCGTCCTGCGTGAAGGTGTGGCGCCCCGGCTGCTTTCCGGCATAAATGCGCTTCGCGCGCCGCGGCAGCCGCGCGAGGATCTCCGGGGCGACCAGGCGGTCGTGCACCACCACATCGGCCCCCGCAAGCACCTGCGCTGCCCTCAGCGTGAGCAGGCCCGGATCGCCCGGGCCCGCGCCCACGAGCCAGACGCGGATCTTCCTCACGCCAGCGTCCCTCGTACGAAAGCGACAAATCGCGCCGGCGAGTCGCAGCTGTCCGCCGCGCGAAGGTGAGTATAGGACATCCGAATACTATAACGCGGCCATCACCCCCAGCCTGATGTTCAGGTCCTACGCAGGCTGCGAGGTCTCCGGCTGCGGCCGGAACAGCTTCCCGGTGCGGAATAGCGGCTTCATAGAAGAGATCGAACCGCACGGAATCATGGCCGCAGCCGTGCCGTCCGCGGTCGGGCTACTTCTTCTTCATGAAGAAGATGAATTCGGCGTCGGCTTTCTCGGAGGCGAGCAGCGGGTTCCCGGTCTGCCTGGAAAACGCCGCGAAGTCCTTGACCGATCCCGGGTCGGTCGCCAGGACTTTCAGGACCTGGCCGGAAGCCATGTCCGTCAGCGCCTTCTTGGTGCGCAGTATCGGCAGCGGGCAGTTCAACCCGCGCGCGTCGAGTTCCTTGTCGAAATGCATCGCCATCCCCGTCGTGCGGGGGTACGCAGTGTAACCCGATTCAAGTCTGTTGCGCCTCCGCCCGCCTCAAAACACGCTGATGTTGCGGTCGAGCAGCAGCTGGGACAACCTCACGTTGGCCTTCACCAGCCGGTCCACCAGCAGCTCGAGGAACGCGCCGTGGAAGTGATGCCGGCACAGTTCCGACGCCCGCGACAGCGTTTCCGCCCGGATCTCGATCACCGAGATGTCGGAGTTCGCCACGACGCTCGCCGAGCGCTGGAACTTCTGCTTGCCGAGATAGGCCATTTCGCCGAAGCACTCGCCCGCCGTGAGGACGTTCAGCAGCCGTTCCTGCTTGATCACCCGCACCTCGCCCGAGGTGAGGATGAAGAACGAGGAGCCGATGTCGTTCTCGCGGATCAGCACGGTCGCGCGCGGGTGACGGTCCCAGTTCGCGATGCGCAGCACCTCCCACAGCTCGACGTCGCTGAACTGGCGGAAGAACTCGAGGCCGCGCAGCGTATCGAACTTCTCGCTCTCGGCGAAGCCCTCCCCCGGCTTCTCCTCGGCGCCGAGGGCGGTGGCGAGATCGTGGGCGAATTCCTCCCACCTCTGGTAGCGCCGCACGGTGTCCTTCTGCAAGGCGCGCATCACGATCGCGTCGATACGCGGCGGGAGGTTGGGGCGGACCTCGATCGGGGACGGCGGCTCGACGTTGATGATCTGGTAGATCATGCTGTAGTTGTTGGCGCCCTGGAACGGCAGCCGCCCGGTCAGCAGCTGGTACATCACGACGCCGAGCGAGAAGATGTCGGTCTGGTGGGTGAGGCTCTGCTCCTTCACCTGCTCCGGCGACATGTAGGCCGGCGAACCGATTCCGCTCACCTGGGTCGTCTCCGCGGCCTGCGTCAGCGCCGCGCCGAAATCCGAGATCTTGATGTCGGACTCACCGGCAAGCAGGATGTTGGCCGGCTTGATGTCGCGGTGTATGACGCCCTGGTTGGACGCGTATTGCAGCGCCTTCGCGCACTTGTAGGCAATCTCGATGATGCGCTGCACCGGTAAGAGGTTGTCGTGGTGCGTGTATTGCTCGAGCGTCGTCCCGTCCACGTACTCCATCACGATGTAGCTCGTATCCTCGCCGGCCACCGCGTCGTAGATGGCGGTGATGTGCGGGTGGGAAAGCTTGCCGGCAAGTGAAGCCTCGGTGACGAAGAGCTTGCGGTAGCGCCTGCCGTATTCCTGGTCGCCGAGCGCCTCGGGGAACACCACCTTGATCGCGACCTGGCGGCTCTGGAACGGGTCGTACGCCCGGTAGACGGCGCTGGTCGCGCCCTTGCCGAGTTCGCTGATGACTTCGTATTTCCCGATCTTCTGCAGCGTCGGCGCGAATCCGGAAAGGCCCATCGGGCGCGTATTCTCCATGTGCCGCAAGATACCACATCGGACCACCGGCCACGGCCGGCGCGACGGTCCCGCATGATCAGGGCGCGCGGGCGGTCGCGCCCGGGCCGATCACCCGCCGAAGAGCAGCCGCACCGCGATGCCGAGCGCGGCCATGGTCACCACCATCTCCACCAGGCCGCGGTGCAGCACGAAGGCGAGCAGCGCCGCGACCAGCGCCAGAGCGCCAACTTTGAGATCGATTGCCCAGGGATCGAACGCGTACCCGCGCAGCGGACCCGCGCGCACCTCCTCGACGTGCACGAACAAGACGTGGAGCGCGAACCACACCGTGAGGTTGAGGATCACGCCGACCACCGCGGCGGTGATCGCGGCGAGCGCGCCCGAGAGGCGCTGGCTGGAGCGCAATTGCTCGACGAACGGGGCGCCGGCGAAGATCAGCGTCATCGGCGGCACGAAAGTCACCCAGGTCGTCAGCGCCGAGCCGATCACGCCGGCGGCAACTGGCGAGAACGGCGCAGCGTCGCGAAAGGCCGCCAAAAAGCCCACGAATTGCGTCACCAGGATGAGCGGTCCCGGCGTCGTTTCCGCCAGTCCGAGGCCGTCCACCATCTCCGGCGCGGTCATCCAGTGATAGCTCTCGACGGCCTGCTGCGCCATATAGGCGAGCAGCGCATAGGCGCCGCCGAAGCTCACCACCGCGAGCTTGGAGAAAAATACGCCGATATCCACGAGTACGTGGTTTGGCCCGAGCGTCACGACGGCGAGCGCGACCGGGGCCCACCACAGCACGAGGCCGGTCGCCGCGGCGATCGCGGCGTGCCGCCAGCGCCCGGGCACGGGCTCGGCCAGAGCCCCGGCGCGAGCCTCGAGCCCGAGCCGGCCGGGGGACGACCGCGCGACCAGGAAGCCGATGACGGCAGCGGCTGCGACGATCAGGGGAAACGCCAGGTCAAGGAAGAAGATGCCGATGAAGGCCGCGCCCGCCAGACCGACCAGGAGCCGGGTTTTCAGCGAGCGGCGGCCGATGCGAATCAGCGCCTCGAACACGATCACCAGCACGGCGGCCTTGATGCCGAACAACGCGCCGTCCACCGCCGGGACGCCGCGCCCGAGCGCGTACAGCAAGCTCAGGGCCAGGATCACCAGCGCGCCAGGCAGCACGAACAGGATCCCGGCCGCGAGCCCGCCGCGGGTGCCATGCAGGAGCCAGCCGACATAGGTCGCGAGCTTCTGCGCTTCCGGGCCGGGCAGCAGGACGCAGAAATTGAGCGCGTGCAGGAAGCGCTGCTCGTCGACCCATTTCTTCTCGTCGACGAGCATGCGGTGCATCAGCGCGATCTGGCCGGCCGGGCCGCCAAACCCGATGCAGCCGATCTTGAGCCAGACGCGCAGCGCCTCGCCAAAGGCGACGGCGCTACCGGGCGTCGAATCGGGTGGGATCGTCTTGTCCAAGTCCGCTCCCCGGCTTCCGCCGGCGTACGGATATCCAGAGGACGATGGTAACGGAAAAAAGCGTCAGCGCGACTCCAGGCCACAGCCACGGCGGCTCATACTTGAGCGTGACGGCGTGACGACCGGAGGGAACGGCGACCGCCCGGTGGCGGCCGTCCGCGCGCAGGAGCGGCGCCGGCTCACCGTCGACCGTTGCGCGCCAGCCGCGCGCGTGCGTCGAGCGCACCAGGAGCCAGCCGGGGCCGTCGCTCTCGGATTCGTAGCGCTCCTCGCCCGGGAGCAGAGAAAGGGTGCGCACGTGCCCGGTGCGGCACGCCGCCGCGCGCCATGCGCCCGGATCCTCGAATGCGACGTCGCGATGGGGGTCCCAGTTCGCGGCGTGCGGCGCCCGCGCCGCGTCGAGCCGCGTCGAGGCGCGATGCGCGCGGCATGCCACCACCACGCGCGGCCAGGGACGTTTCAATTCGTAGACATGCAAGGTGAGCCCGGTCAGGCCGACCTCCACGGTGCGGCGCAAGGCGAGTTCCGGGTGCTCGATGGGGTCGAAGCTCAGGATCCGGCTCACCGCCGCGTGGCGGAGGAGCGGCAGAAACTGCGTCACGTCGCGCGTATCGTATCCGGTCCATCCGAGCGACGAGTAGAGCGGGGCGAAGCGCGTGCGGTCCTGCGACCCGGCGGTTTCCACGCGGTTCATCAGATTGAGGTACGGCTCGAGCTGCTGGCGCATTGCGTACGCCATTGACACGTCGGTATCGGCCTGACGCGTGTCGAGCCACCCGAGGAAGTTCCGGCTGAAGCTGGCGGGAACCGCGAATACCCGGCCGCCTCCCAGGTCATCGAGGCGCTCGGCGGCGATTCCCGGAAGCAGCCGCACCACCAGCGGGTTCGCCTGCCGGTTGAGGCCGGCCCCCGCGCGCGCGAGATCCACCGCCACCACCATCGCCAGCATCGTCGCCGCGAGAGGAGGGCGCAGCTGCGACCGCAGCACGGCGATCGCGAGCCCGACGCCCACCGATCCGATCACGGCGCAAATGGCGGCATCCTTGGGGAGTATCGCCGCCAGTTCCCCGCGTGCGGCCGCGTCGAGCTGAAGCCATCCCGCGATGTGATCGGTCGCGAGCCAAGTCGCGGCGGCGATCCCCCCCGCCACGAGGAGGCCGGTCGCGCCCACCATCGCGAATAGGCCCCAGCCATTGCCTTCGGCCAGCCGATCCGCGCCGCGCCCGGCAAGCAACGCCGCCGCGATATGGACGATGAACAGCGCCTTGCTGGGGGTGCGGAACGCGTCGACGAACGGCAGTTCGTGCAACAGCGTCCACAGCCCGCCCGTCGGTCCCAGCGCGAGCCAGGCGCCCAGCGCCGCCGCGCCGACGAGGACGATCCGCTCGCGCCGGGGCGCTTTCGCCCCGCCGGCGACGGCGAGCGCGAGCGCCAGGGCACCGAGGTAGATGCTGAGGAAATAGGGCGTGCCGCCCCAGAAGACCGCGCCGCCCCACCAGGCCTCGATCGGACGCGCCAGCGCGCCGAAGAGATTCGGCACCAGGAACTGGAACAGCGCGAGCGGCGGGAGCGCGAGGCCGCCCGCCTCGTCCGCGGAGAATCCCGCACCGCGCTGCGTTTCCGGGAGCACCCCGAGCGTGACGGCGACGGGGACGCCCGCCAGACCGATTCCCAGCACCACCGCTGCGGCGAGTCTCGCCCAGGCCCCATCGGCGGGTGGCGGCTCGTCTGCGCGCTTGTCGCGCCAGAGGGCGAGCAGCGCCCCCAGCATGACGGCTTGCGCGACGACTTCCAGCGCCAGCGTCGTGAGGCTCGCCGCGAGCGCAACCGCGGCGCCGGCGATCCAGCGC
>JBOIEM010000218.1:0-4317 GCA_050741115.1 Burkholderiales bacterium | reverse complement strand
GCGCCGGGGCGGTTGTCGATCACCACCGGCTGGCCGATGAACTCCATGAGCTTCGCCCCGATGGCGCGGTTCAGCGTGTCGTTGGCCCCTCCCGGGGGCGAGGTCACGACGAAGCGGATCGGCTTGGCGGGGAAGGATGCCTGAGCCTGGACGGGCCCGCTCCAGCAGGCCGCGGCGACGAGCACGACCAGCCACCGTTCGCGAGTCACGCCCACGAATATCACCCCTCGGCCGTGATGCTCTTGATGATCACGCCGCCGGACTTTTCGTCGTGCTCGAGCGCGAGGAGCTTGCGCGCTTCCGCCTCGTCGAGCAGCTTGCCGAAGGAGCGGAAACCGTAATAGGACTCGTTGAATCCCGGCTGGCGGCGCTTCAGCGCCTGTTTCACCATCGAGCCCCAGATCTTCTCCTCCGGGCCGCGCTCGCTGACCAGCGCCTCGACGGTCGCCAGCACCAGATCGAGAGCCTCCTGTTTCTTGTCGCCTGCCTCCGGGGCGGGACCCTGGGCGGCGCCGGGCGCGGCTGCCGCGGGCTTGCGGCGGGACTGCTTTCTGGGCTGCTCCCGCACCAGGTCATCGTAGTAGATGAACTCGTCGCAGTTGGCGATCAGCAGGTCGGAGGAGGATTTCTTGACCCCGACGCCGATGACGGTCTTGTTGTTCTCGCGCAGCTTGGAGACCAATGGGGAGAAGTCGGAGTCGCCGCTGATGACGACGAAGGTGTCCACGTGCGACTTGGTGTAGCAGAGATCGAGCGCGTCCACCACCATGCGGATATCGGCCGAGTTCTTGCCCGACATGCGCACGTGGGGGATTTCGATCAGCTCGAACGCCGCCTCGTGCATCGCCTTCTTGAAGTCCTTGTAGCGGTCCCAGTCGCAGTAGGCCTTCTTCACCACGATGTTGCCCTTCAACAGCAGCCGCTCGAGCACTTTCTTGACGTCGAACTCCGCGTAACGGGCCTCGCGCACGCCGAGGGCGACGTTCTCGAAATCGCAGAACAGCGCGAGGTTGGTGGTTTCGGTCTGCGCGGCCATGGCGGGCTCCGGGCGCCAAGAGGCGCGAATGGTGAGTAGTGAGGGGTAAGTGGACCGATCGTCAACGGGAGATTTTACCCTGATAGGGCGATCGACTCACCACTCGCGGCTCACGCAGTTCTCCTGCACCGTGGCCCGAGGCGAGCCGGTGTGCCCAGCGCGTGGTCTCCGGGAGGCGGTAGCGGGTTATGCACCCCATCACGTAGCGCACCGCCACGGGCAGGCTCACGCGGTGTCCGATGGAGACGTAGATCGGCCGGGTACCGGCCCGCGTGCGCAGCACCGCGCCGATGGTTTCGCCCCGGTCCCGCAGCGGAACCCAGGCGCCGCGCCGCTGCGCCGGCTCGCCGTGCTTACCGATCAGCCGCGACTTGGCGACGCCGATCGACGGGACGCCGCAAATCACTCCCAGATGACTCGCGATGCCGAAGCGGCGCGGGTGGGCGAGCCCCTGCCCGTCGCACAGGATGAGGTCGGGCCTGACCCGGAGCCGATCCAGCGCCTCCAGCAGCGCCGGCATTTCGCGGAACGAGAGCAGGCCCGGCACGTACGGAAAGCGCGCCGGCCGCCGCGCCACCGCGTAGTCCACCAGCTCGAGCCGCGGAAACGACAGGACCGCGACCGCGGCACGCGCGATCCCGCCCGCGCGCTCGAAGCCGACGTCGGTGCCGGCGACGGTGCGCACCCGCCGCGGGCGTCCCGATCGGACGACCCTCGAGCGCAGCCGTTGCTGGAGGGCGACCGCCGCGCGCGGCGTCAGGTTCCACGAATGGCGTAACGTTCCCATCCCGATCGAGAATCTTCCACGGCGGTGTCCGGTCCAATCCTCGTCACTCATCAGTCATCAGTGTAGTACTATGCCGCAATGTCCGAAGACGAGTTCGAAAAGCTGCGCGAGCAGATGATCACGGAGATCATGACGGAGGCCGCGCTCACCGTCGGCCACACCGGCCGCGCCGCTTTCAGCGAGCGGGTGATGCGGGTGATCGCGGGCATGCCGCGCCACGAATTCGTGCCGGTCGAGCTCCAGCCTTACGCCTATCTCAACCGCCCGCTGCCGATCGGCTACGAGAAGACCGTGTCGCAGCCGTTCATCGTCGCGCTCATGACCGACCTCCTCGCCCCGGAGGCGGGCGACGTGGTGCTGGAGGTGGGCGCGGGGGCCGGCTACCAGGCGGCGATTTTGGCCGAGCTCACAAAACGCGTCTACACGGTGGACATCATCGAGGAGCTTGCGCGGGGCGCGGAACGGCGGCTTAAGCGCCTCGGCTACGAGAATGTGGAGGTGGCGGTCGCGAACGGCTACTACGGCTGGCCGGAGCACGCGCCCTACGACCGGATCATGGTGACCGCGGCCTCCGATCTCATCCCGCCGCCGCTGCTCGCCCAGTTGAAGCCGGGCGGACGCATGGTGATCCCGACCGGCATCCCGGACAAGCAGACGCTCATGCTGGTGGAGAAATCCGCGAGCGGAAGCCTTTCCGCCCGTGAAATCCTGCCGGTCAGGTTCTCGGAGCTGGAGGACCCCGGCGAGACGGTCGGAGCCGCCTGAGACACCCGCTTCGTGACTTGTGGCACGCTCCAGCCGCGCCGCGGCGCGGGCATGGCCAGCGCCCGCGACCGGTCACCCGTCACGAGCCATTGGCGCCCTGCGCGATATAATCGTGCAGCATGACACGGCAGACGCGCAACCTGGCAGTGATGTTCGCGGACATCAGCGACAGCACCAGCCTTTATCAGAAGCTTGGCGACGGTGCCGCCCGCAGCATCGTCAACGCCTGCCTGGAAGTGGTCAACTGCGTGCTCGCGCACTATGAAGGGCGGCTGGTGAAGACCATCGGCGACGAGGTGATGTGCGTCTTCCCCGACGCGGATCGCGCGGTGCTCGCCGCGAGCGATATGCAGGCCCAGGTCAGCACGACCAGGCCCGGCAATTACCCGGTCTCCATCCACATCGGACTCCACTGCGGCCCGGTGCTGATCGAGGACAACGACGTCTTCGGCGATACGGTGAACGTTGCTGCCTACCTGAGGGCGGCCGCGACCGCGGAGCAGATTCTCACCACCGATGCCGTGGAGCGCTGCCTGTCGGCGGCGCTGAAAACCTGCGTGCGGCCGGTTTTCAACGCGGTGCTGAAGGGCAACGCGCACGAGTCCACCGTCTTCCAGGTGCTGTGGCGCAGCGACCGGACGGATCTGACCGCGGTCAACCTGCAGCCCAGCAAGATGATCCCCGGCGATACCGGCGCCCTGCTGGTCACGCTCGACGAGGAGCGCGTGCGCGTGGACCAGTGGCGCAGCGGCATCGTCATCGGGCGCGCGAAGGATTGCGACCTGGTGGTGACCGACCACTACGCCTCGCGCCGGCACCTCTCGATCAAGCTGGTGCGCACGCATTTCTACCTGTTCGACCACAGCATCAACGGCACCTTCGTTTCCCTCGGCAGCGGGGAAGAGGTGCATGTGCTGCGGCGCGAGCTCCTGCTCGACGGAACCGGCCAGATCCACGTCGGGCGCAGCCGTGTGGAGCGGCCGTCGCGAGTCATCAGCTTCGAGCCCGACCGGCGGTCGATGTACCGCGTCTGACCTGCTATTCCTTGTCGGCGAGCTCGCGCGTGACGTCGAGGCCGTTGCGGCCTTTCTTGCGCGCCTGCTCCGGGCTTTCGCCTCCGAGCGGCGTCGCGGCGACCATGGCGTAGACGTCGGTCGCGCCCTCGAACATGCGCGGGGTGAGCCCGAGCTCGCCGAAAGTCTTGGCGATCTCCTGCATCTCCGGGACCCAGCGGTAGGCCTTGGGCGGCATGACCGCGATGTTCTTCATCTGCCACTCGAATACGTCGTTCCGGCTCTCGCGCAGCTCCTTCTCCAGCGCCTGCTCGACGCCGAGCTTGCGCGCGGCCACCAGCAGCTCGACCGCGAGCGCGGTCGTGCCCTTGGTCATCGCGGCGTAGCACATCTTGACCCCGGAGGCGTCGCCGACGCGCTCCGACAGCACCCGCACCACGAGATTGGGATGGTTGATGCGCTCGAACAGGTAGGCGTCCGGCCCCGAGACGTAGATGCGGGGCCGGTCCTTCTCCCCGCGCGGCGGCGGCCCGATGATGCCGCCGTCGATGAACATCCCGCCCGCTTCGCGGATCGTGCGGTCCGCCTCCCGCGCCGTCTGCGGCGAAACCGCGTTGAGGTCGGCGAACGCGATTTTGCGGCCCGTCTTCCTCATGGCGTCCGCCGCCTGGCGGGCGACCGTGAGCGCTTCCCCCGGGTTGATGACGGATATCACC
>JBOIEM010000217.1:0-3853 GCA_050741115.1 Burkholderiales bacterium | reverse complement strand
GCTCCGCCTCGCCCGCCGCCAGCCGGCCGCGGTCGTGATCGATCTGGGAGCGCAGCTCGGCGAGCTCCCGTTCGACCCTCTGGCGGTTCTCGCGCAGGTGTGCCGTTTCCTGCTCGAGGCGCGCGGTGTCCGCATTGGCCTCGTAGAAGGCGCCCTGTGCGGCGTGCACCGCGTCGCTCGAGCGGAAGTGCTGCGCCCGCATCCCCTCGAGGCGCTTTTCCGCCGCGCGCAGCACCGCGGTCTGCGCTTCGAGCTCCAGCCCGACCCGCTCGATCTCCCGGGCGTGACGCTCGCGCTGCGCCGCGGCGTCCTGTTTCCGCAGCAGCCACAGCAGGTTCTGGGTCGCCCGCAGCTCCCCCTGGAGAGCGTGATAGCGGGTCGCCACTTCCGCCTGCGCCTGCAGGTGCTCGAGCTGCTTCACCAGCTCGGCGCGGACGTCCTCCACCCGCAGCAGGTTCTCGCGCGTGTCCTGGAGACGGAGCTCGGTCTCGTGGCGGCGCGCTCGGTATTTCGAGACGCCCGCCGCCTCCTCGAGAAAAATCCGCAGGTCCTCGGGCTTCGCTTCGATCACCCGTGAGATCATGCCCTGCTCGATGATGGCGTAGGCGCGGCTGCCGAGGCCCGTGCCGAGGAAGATGTCGGCGACGTCGCGCCGCCGCACGTGGACGCCGTTGATGTAATAGGAGGTCGACTCGTCGTCCCGGGCGAGCACGCGCTTCACCGAGATCTCGGCGTAGCTCGACCACTGCCCGCCCGCGCGTCCGAGGCTGTTGTCGAAAATCAGCTCGACGCTCGCGCGGTTGACCGGCTGGCGCTGGCCCGAGCCGTTGAACAGAACGTCCTGCATGGTGTCCCCGCGCAGGTGCCTCGCGGAGGTCTCGCCGAGCACCCAGCGCACGGCGTCGATCACGTTCGACTTGCCGCAGCCGTTGGGGCCGACGATGCCTACCAGTTGTCCGGGGACGGGTATGTGGGTGGGATCTACGAAAGACTTGAAGCCTGCGAGATTGATCTGTTTGAGTCGCAATGGAGCGGTCTGGGGTCGAGGTTATAATCCGCAGGCTGTTTGGGAATGACATTCTAACGGATTTGGGCCGCCGCGATAATGCCGAGACGACCGAGCACGAGGCTAGCGACCTTCGCCAATCCCCGTCCCGCGCGCGACTACCGGATTCACATGGAAATACCGGAGTTTACCTGCCTGTGCCCGCGCACGGGCCAGCCCGACTTCGCGACCCTCGTGCTCGATTACGTGCCGGCCGCGCGGTGCGTCGAATTGAAGAGCCTCAAGCTCTACGTCTGGTCGTACCGCAACCAGGGCGCGTTCCACGAGGCGGTGACGAACCACATTCTCGATGACCTGGTGCGCGCCACGCGCCCGCGCTTCATGCGGCTCACCGCGAAGTTTTACGTCCGGGGCGGAATCTTCACGACGGTCGTGGCCGAGCACGCGGAACCCGGCTGGACACCGGGTCCCGTGGTGAGCCTGGACGCGCTGCCGGCGTTCCCGAGCACGGGCGGCTGATCGCCGGCGCGACGCTGCGCCCGCGTACTTTCGTGGAATCCCTGTGAGGCGCGGGCGGTTCGTTTTGACCGGAGGTAAAATCGCCGCATGAAGGCATTGCAGGCCGTCATCGAGCAGGCGTGGGATGCCCGCGCCGAACTCACCCCGCGCAAGGCCGGCGCGGTGCTGAAACGCGCCGTCGCGCAGACGATCGCCGGGCTCGACGAGGGGCGGCTGCGCGTCGCCGAAAAAACCGCGGGCGCGTGGGTGACGCACCAGTGGATCAAGAAAGCAGTGCTGCTCTCGTTCCGGCTGCAAGAGAACTTCGTGATCAAGGACGGCCACACCCGCTACTTCGACAAGGTCCCGTCCAAGTTCGCCCGCTACACCGGGCGGGCGTTCGGGCGGGGCGGCTTTCGCGTGGTGCCGCCGGCGACAGTGCGCCGCGGCGCCTATATCGCCCGCAACGTGGTGCTGATGCCCTCGTTCGTCAACATCGGCGCCTACGTGGATGAAGGCACCATGGTCGACACCTGGGCCACGGTCGGATCCTGCGCCCAGATCGGCCGCAACGTGCATCTTTCCGGCGGCGTGGGCATCGGCGGCGTGCTCGAGCCGCTGCAGGCCGGCCCCACCATCATCGAGGACGGATGCTTCATCGGCGCGCGCTCCGAGATCGTCGAAGGCGTCGTGGTCGAAGCGGGAAGCGTCGTTTCGATGGGCGTATTCATCGGGGCGAGCACCCGTATCTTCCACCGCCAGACCGGTGAAATCCTCTATGGGCGGGTGCCCGCGGGTTCCGTGGTGGTGCCCGGGAGCCTGCCCGCCGCCGACGGACGCTGCAGCCTCTACTGCGCGGTGATCGTCAAGCAGGTCGACGCGCGGACCCGCGCGAAAACCAGCATCAACGAGCTGCTGCGCGCCGACTAGTGCCTAGGCAATGCCCCGGGGAGTTGGCAGAATTACGGTTAAAGCCGGATGCTACGCACCGGTTTAACTCCGCGTATTGGAGCCTACGCGCCGCGAGGCTCAATACGCGGGGTGGGTCGCACGCATTGAGTGGAAGGAGACCGCCATGTTCGTGACGCCACTCTTGAAGCTGATGGCCGAGAAGCAGGCCTCCGACCTGTTTTTCAGCGCAGGCTCGCCGATCCAGATCAAGATCAACGGCGAGGCCATGCCCGTGAGCAGCCAGGTGCTCGACGCGGATCAGGTCAAGAGGATCTGCTACGAGCTGATGACCGAGGCGCAGGTGAAGGAATTCGAGGCCTCGCACGAGATGAATTTCGCGCAGAGCAGCGGCGCGCTGGGCAACTTCCGCATCAGCATCTTCCACCAGAAGAACACGGTGGCGATGGTGATCCGCTTCATCCAGCCGGAGGTGCCGGCGATCGAGACCCTGGGGCTGCCGCCGATCCTCAAGGAAATCATCATGGAGAAGCTCGGCCTGATCCTCGTCGTGGGCGCGACCGGGTCGGGAAAGTCCACCACCATGGCCTCCATGATCGACTATCGCAACGGCATCCGGTCCGGCCACATCCTGACCATCGAGGACCCGATCGAGTTCGTGTTCCAGCACAAGAAGTCCCTCGTCAACCAGCGCGAGGTCCGGGTGGACACGCTTTCCTACGAAAACGCCCTCATGAACGCCATGCGCGAAGCGCCCGATCTCCTGATGCTGGGCGAGATCCGCGACCGGGCGACGCTGCAGACCGCGCTGCTGTTCGCCCAGACCGGGCACCTCTGCATGTCCACGCTGCACGCCAACAACAGCTACAACGCGCTGAACCGCATCATCAGCTTCTTCCCGCGCGAGGCGCGCGAGGCGCTGCTCGCGGACCTCGCCATCGCGCTGCGGGCGGTGCTCTCCCAGCGCCTGGTGCGCACCGTGGACGGCACGCGCATCCCGGCCGTGGAAGTGCTGTTGAACACCAAGCACATCCAGGACCTGATCAAGACCGGCGAGATCGGGCAGATCAAGGAAGCGCTCGAGCGCAGCCTCGCCCCCGGATCGCAGTCCTTCGAGCAGGCGCTCTACTACCTCATCACGAGCGGAAGAGTGGCGGTCGATGAGGCCATGGCGAATTCCGACTCGCCCACCAACCTGCACTGGCTGCTCAGCAACGCGCCGAAGTCGGCGGAAGCCGCGACGCCCCAGCCCACCACCGGCAAGCAGCCGGGCGACGACATCACCAGCATCAAGCTGAACCTCGACGCCCTCGGCTAAGACCGTGTCGGGTGCTACGCGCCCATGGACCGTGGGCGCGCTGGTGCGCTACGGCGCGCGGCGCTTCCGCAAAGCGGGACTCGCATTCGGACACGGGACCGCCAACGCGCGCGACGAGGCAG
>JBOIEM010000216.1:0-5573 GCA_050741115.1 Burkholderiales bacterium | reverse complement strand
CCGAGGTAATGCGCGGTCGCCTCGCCCTCCACGGTGAAATTGGTGGCGAGGATGACCTCGCGCACCAGTCCGTCGGTCGCGCGCCGGACCAGGCGGTCGACGTGGATTTCCCTGGGGCCGATGCCGTCGAGTGGCGAGAGCGCGCCCATCAGCACGAAATACAGTCCCTGGTAGCACTGCGCCTGCTCCATCATGAGCAGATCGCCCGGCGTTTCCACCACGCATAGCAGCGCCCGGTCGCGCCGCGGCGAGCTGCACAGCTCGCACAGCGCGGCTTCGGCGTAGCTGTTGCACTGCTCGCACTGGCGGATCTTCGCGAGCGCCTGCGTGAGCGCGGCGGCGAGCCGCGCCGCGCCCGCCTGGTCGCGCTGCAGCAGGTGGAACGCGGTGCGCTGCGCCGATTTCGGCCCCATGCCCGGCAGGCAGCGCAACGCCGCGATGAGCTCGTTGAGGGACGAGGGCGTCTTCATCCTCAAAACGGAAGCTTCATTCCCGGCGGGAGCGGCAGCCCGGCGGTCACGCCCGCCATCTTCTCCTGGGACATCGCCTCGACGCGCCGGGCGGCGTCGTTGACCGCAGCCGCAACCAGGTCTTCCAGCATTTCGCGGTCGCCCGCGAGCAGGCCGGGATCGATGGTGACGCGCTTCACCTCGTGGCGGCCGGTCATGACGACCGTCACCATGCCGGATCCCGCCCGGCCCTCGACCTCCGCCGCGGCGAGCTCGCCCTGCAGCTTCTTCATGTTGTCCTGCATCAGCTGCGCCTGTTTCATGAGATTGCCGATTCCGCCTTTCATGCCGCGCTCCTCATGGGGCTTACTGCTTGCCGTCCGTCGACGGCGCCGGTTTGATCGACGATTCGATCACGCGCGCGTCGAAGCTCTCCACCAGCTCGCGCACGAAGGGATCGCGCTCGATTTCCGCGATGGCCTGCTCCTTGCGCTCGCGCCGGTCGCGGTCGGCGATCGCGGCGGGCGAGCCGCCCGCATCGGGCACGACCTGGATCGCGAGCCTCAGCCGGGCGCCGAAATACTGCTCCAGCGCCGCCTTCAGCCGCGGCTGGTACGGTCCGTCGAGCAGGTGCTGGTGCGCCTGCGCGATCCGCAGCTCCACGCGCGCGGCGTCGCGGACGACGAGCTCGCAATGCTGCGCGAGCACGCGTGTCATGCCGGTCAACCCCAGCCGCTCGACTACCTGCTGCCAGTCCCCGTCATCGCGGTTTTTTTTTGGGCCGGCGGCGGGCGCGGCCGCGCCGGACGCTTCCTCCGCGGAATCCTGCCCCGAGGCGGCGAACGCCAGCATTCTCAGTAGCGTCATGGTGAAGCCGGCCTGCTCGTCCGGCGCGAGCCCGAGGTCGCTCCGCCCCTGGATCGCGATCTGGTAATAGAGCTGGAGGTCGTCCGCGGGAAAGCGGCCGGCCAGCTCGCTGATCGCCTCATGGTCGGGATCATCCTCGCCGATCGTCTCGGGCACCGCCTGCGCCAGCGACAACCGGTGCAGCAACGACGCGAGGTCCTGCAGCGCCGCGTCGAAGGACAAGCTGTGCTCGGCCATGCGCTCGGCTTCGGCGACCAGCGCGGCGCCGTCGCGCGCCGCCAGCGCCCGCAGGATCGAGTGCAGGTGGTCCTGTCCGATCACGCCCAGCATGGCGCGCACCGAGTCCTGCACCACGGCTCCCCCGCCGTGCGCGATCGCCTGATCGAGGAGCGACAAGGCGTCGCGCAGGCTCCCCTGGGCCGCGCGCGCGATCAGCGCCAACGCGGCGGGCTCGTGGCGGATTTCCTCCGCCTCGAGAATATGCTGCAGCCGGCTCCGGATCTGTTGCTGCGGTATCCGCTTCAGGCTGAACTGCAGGCAGCGCGAGAGCACCGTCACCGGGACTTTCTGGGGATCGGTGGTGGCGAGGATGAACTTGACGTGCTGCGGCGGCTCCTCCAGCGTCTTCAGCATGGCGTTGAAGGCGCTGCGCGACAGCATGTGCACTTCGTCGATGATATAGACCTTGTAGCGGCCCGCGGTCGGCGCGTAGAGCGCGTTTTCCAGGAGCTCGCGCATGTTGTCCACCTGGGTGTTGGACGCGGCGTCGAGCTCGAGCAGGTCGATGAATCGGCCGCCGTCGATCTCCGTGCAGGCCGCGCAGCGGCCGCACGGCGTCGGAGTCACGCCGGTTTCGCAATTGAGCGCCTTGGCGACGATGCGCGCGAGCGTGGTCTTGCCGACGCCGCGCGTGCCCGTGAAGAGATAGGCGTGGTGGAGCCGCTGCTGCGCGAGCGCGTTCTCGAGCGCCCGCACCACGTGCTCCTGGCCCACCAGCTCGGCAAACGTCCTGGGGCGCCACTTGCGGGCGAGGACCTGGGTCACGGGTCAGCGGTCTGAAAATGGGAGGCGAGCCTTACCCCCGGCACTTGCAATGAATAGCTGTGGCTGCTTCCTTCCGGACCTGACCAGGTTCACTACCATGCAATGCGGGGAGGCCCGCCGTAAGCAAATCGTAAGCATTATCGCACGCGGGCCAGCGCTCCCGCCAATCGAAGCGCGCGGCTTTACAAGTGCGCCGTTTAATGCTTCCATTTTAGTGGAATACGGTGTCTGATGGTTTCAAGGCGCGCTCCGCCCGCTTCCCCGCCGCCTCGCAGGTCGCGCCTGTCTAAGGGAGAAATCGCAATGGCAAGCAAGAAGCCGTTCCGCCGGCCCAGGGAGCAACCAGGCGTCGATGTTTCCGAGGCGCAGATCGCGGTGCACTGGCGCGAAGAGGGCTATTTCTCGCCCCCGGCCAGGTTCATTGCCCAGGCCAATCTGACCGACGCCGGGATCTTCAAGCGCTTCCGCCTCGACAAGTTCCCCGAATGCTACCGGGAATTCGCGGATCTCCTCGACTGGTACAAGCGCTGGAAGAAAACCCTCGATACCAGCAATCCCCCCTTCTGGCGCTGGTTCGTCGGCGGCAAGATCAATGCCTGCTACAACTGCGTGGACCGGCATCTCGCCAAGCACAAGAACAAGACAGCGATTCATTTCGTGCCGGAGCCGGAGAACGAGGCGACCCAGCACGTCACCTACCAGGAACTCTACGTCCGCGTGAACGAATTCGCGGCCTTGCTGCGTGATTTTTGCGGTCTCAAGGCGGGCGACCGCGTGACGCTGCATATGCCGATGGTGGCAGAGCTACCGATCGCGATGCTCGCCTGCGCCCGGCTCGGCGTCATCCACTCCCAGGTGTTCAGCGGCTTCAGCGGCAAGGCCTGCGCCGACCGCATCTCGGATTCCGAGAGCCACGTGTTGATCACCATGGATGCGTATTACCGTGCCGGCACGCTGCTCGACCACAAGGAAAAGGCGGACATCGCGGTCACGGAAGCGGCCAAAGACGGCCACAAGGTGGACAAGGTCCTGATCTGGCAGCGCTACCCGGGCAAATACTCGAGCCCGACCCGGCTCGTGGACGGGCGCGACTTCATCGTCAACGACGTGCTTAGGCAGTACCGCGGTAAGCGGGTCGAGCCCGCGCGGCTGCCGGCCGAGGCGCCACTTTTCCTCATGTACACGAGCGGCACGACGGGGCGGCCCAAGGGCTGCCAGCATTCGATCGGGGGCTACCTCGCCTATGTCACCTGGACCTCCAAGTTTATTCAGGACATCCATCCCGAGGACGTCTACTGGTGCATGGCGGACATCGGCTGGATCACGGGCCATTCCTACATCGTCTACGGTCCGCTGGCGCTCGCCGCGTCGTCGGTCGTCTACGAGGGCGTGCCGACCCATCCGGACGCGGGACGGCCCTGGCGCATCGCGGAGGATCTTGGCGTCAACATCTTTCACACCTCGCCCACAGCGATCCGCGCACTGCGCCGGGCCGGGCCGGAAGAACCGGCGAAGTACAACCACCACTTCAAGCACATGACGACGGTGGGCGAGCCGATCGAGCCGGAGGTCTGGAAGTGGTACTACAAGGTGGTTGGCAAGAGCGAAGCGGTGATCGTGGACACCTGGTGGCAGACGGAGAATGGCGGCTTCCTCTGCAGCACGATTCCCGCGATTCACAAGATGAAACCCGGCAGCACGGGGCCCGGCATTCCCGGCATCCATCCGGTCATCTACGACGACGAGGGCAACGAGCTGCCGGCCGGCTCGGGCAAGGCGGGCAATATCTGCATCCGCAACCCCTGGCCCGGCGGGTTCCAGACGATCTGGAAAGACCCCAACCGTTTCGTCAAGCAGTACTACTCGCGCTATTGCAGGAATCCCA
This sequence comes from Burkholderiales bacterium, assembly GCA_050741115.1. GTDB lineage: Bacteria > Pseudomonadota > Gammaproteobacteria > Burkholderiales > SG8-41 > SG8-41. The sequence continues at coordinate 1,328 of JBOIEM010000216.1, read as the reverse complement.
AGAGCAAGCATTGGCGCGACTGGCCCTACCTGGCGGGCGACGGCGCGGTTCAGTCCGCCGACGGTTACTACCGCATCCTCGGCCGCATCGACGACGTGATCAATGTGGCCGGGCACCGCCTTGGAACCAAGGAAATCGAATCCGCGGCACTGACCGTTGCCGAAGTGGCGGAAGCGGCGGTCGTGCCAGTTGCCGACCCGATCAAAGGCAAAGTGCCCGACCTCTACGTTTCCCTGAAGCCGGGCCTGCAGGCGTCCAAGGAGATTGCCGACCGGATTTCCGGCGCGGTCGTTTCCGAGATCGGCCCGATCGCCCGGCCGCGCGCGGTGGTGATTGTTCCCGACATGCCCAAGACGCGCTCCGGGAAGATCATGCGGCGGGTACTCGCGGCGATCTCGAACCGCCAGGACCCCGGCGACGTGTCCACCCTCGCCAATCCCGAGGTCGTCGACAAGATCAAGGAGCTCGGCAAGTAGCAGGGAGCCGCCCATGATCCGGCCAAGCATCAAGGGGCAGCGGCTGGTGGCGCTGTTCCTGCTGGGCGTTCTCCTGCTCAACTTTCCCCTGCTCAACCTGTTTACCGGGCCGGTCCGGGTGCTCGGCATCCCGGTGCTCTACGCCTACGTGTTCGCGGTATGGGCGCTGCTGATCGGCTTGATGGCGCTGGTGGTCGAGAGGGGCCAGGACTGATTGCGCCGCGCGCGGCGCCCCGCCATGCTCACTGCGCCCGTCATCCTCATCGCGTCGTTCGCCTACCTGGGACTGCTGTTCGCGATCGCCTATTACGGCGACAAGCGCGCCGACGCCGGCCGCAGCATCATCGCCAACCCTTACATCTTCGCGCTTTCGCTCGCCGTCTACTGCACCACCTGGACGTTCTACGGCAGCGTCGGCCGCGCAGCGACGAGCGGCATCGGCTTCCTCCCGATCTATCTCGGGCCGACGCTCATGGCGGCGCTGTGGTGGTACGTGATGCTGAAGATCATCCGCATCAGCAAGCAGAACCGGATCACCTCGATTGCGGACTTCATCGCCTCGCGCTACGGCAAGAGTCAGATGCTCGGGGGCCTCGTGACGATCATCGCCGTGGTCGGCATCATCCCCTACATCGCACTGCAGCTGAAGGCGATCTCGAACACGTTCTCGATCATCCTGCACGTGGGCGATACGTCGATCCCGGACAAGCAGAGCGCGCCGCTCTTCCTCGGCGACAACACGTTCTACATCGCCATGCTGCTCGCCGCCTTCACCATCCTGTTCGGCACCCGCCATCTCGACGCCACCGAGCGCCACGAGGGCCTGGTGGCGGCCATCGCATTCGAATCCCT
>JBOIEM010000215.1:0-8798 GCA_050741115.1 Burkholderiales bacterium | reverse complement strand
CGAGGTTGAGCAGCGGCTTCAGCTCCCGCAGGATCGCGGCCGCGCCGCCCGCCTTGTAGAGATCCTCCATGTAATGCTGGCCGGTGGGCTTGAGATCGACGAGCACCGGCGTGCGTCGCCCCATGCGGTCGAACGCGGCGAGATCCACGCCGATGCCCATCCGCCCGGCGACCGCCGTGAGGTGCACGATCCCGTTGGTCGAGCCGCCGATCGCGAGGAGCATTCGCAACGCATTCTCGAACGCGGCCGGCGTCATGATCCGGTCGGGGGTCAGCCGCTCCTTCGCCAGTTCCACCGCCCGCGCCCCCGTCGCCTCGGCGTTTCTCATGCGCTCCGCCATCACCGCCGGGATGCAGGCGCCGCCCGGCAGCATCATGCCGAGCGCTTCCGAGCAAAGCGCCATGGTGGAGGCCGTGCCCATGACCATGCAGGTGCCCGCGGAGGGGCAGAGCTGCGCGTTGACGGCGTCGATCTCCCGCTCGTCCACGTCGCCCGCGCGGAACCTGCCCCAGTAGCGGCGGCAGTCGGTGCACGCGCCGAGGCGCTCGCCCTTGTGGTCGCCGGTGATCATCGGCCCGGTCACCATCAGGATCGCCGGCACGTTGGCGCTCGCCGCGCCCATCAGGAGCGCGGGCACCGTCTTGTCGCAACCGCCGATCAGCACCACCGCATCCAGCGGCTGCGCGCGGATCATCTCCTCGGCGTCCATCGCCATCAGATTGCGCAGGTACATGCTGGTCGGGTGCGCGAACGCCTCGTGCAGCGTGATGGTCGGGAACTCGACCGGCAGCCCACCGGCGAGCATGACGCCGCGCTTCACCGCCTCGATCAGCTCGGGAACGGTGCGGTGGCAGGCGTTGAAGCCGCTGAAGGTATTGGTGACGCCGATGATCGGCCGCTCGAGCGCGTCGTCGGAATAGCCCATCGCCTTGACGAAGGCCTTGCGCAGGAACAGCGAAAATTCCTCGTCGCCGTACGCGGTGAGGCCCTTTCTCATTCCCGTCCTGGGTTTCATCTTCGGCATCGGGACACCCAGCCAGCACGATAGCGGATGCCCGCTGCAACGCGCAAGCGCCCGCTCATGCGTACAACGGCCTGCGCTCCTCGAGCTCGAGCCAGCCCTTGATCGCGCGGTAGAGCAGCCACATCGCGAGCGCCATCAGGACGAAGATGCCGACGACAACCAGTAGCAGCGAGAGGCCCACGCCGAACCACAGCAGGGTGTACCAGAAGGTGCGGATCTGCCAGCGAAAATGCGATTCGAGCCACGTGCCCTCGACATCCTTGCGCTTGACGTAGTTGATGATGACGGCCGCGATCAGCGTGACCCCGACGACGATGCTGGCGATCTGGAGGATGTAGACGATCATGGTGAGCTGTCGCAACGCTGCATCACGCGCGTCGCCCGCTGCGGCGGCGGCCGGCGCCGCCCGCGGCCCCGCCTCCCGCGCCTGCTCCCGCCGGATGAAAGCCCACGCCGCGGTCCCGATGCCCGCACCCATGCCCAGGAACAGGACCGCGACCGCTCCGAACACCGTCCACAGCACGGCGCCGACATGATCCGGACCCACCGAGAAGACGCGCGGCTGAAAATTCCCCTGCACCGCGATCTCGTAGCGCCCTTCCTGCGCGATGTCGAACTGCAGGACCGCGACCCGCTCGGTGTTCCAGCCCTTGTAGGTCGCGCCGGATGCCCGCCGCAGCGCGACCGCGCCGCCGCCGCCGGTGACGGTCACCTGCACGCCGTCGGGAAGCTCCCTGGAGGAGTGGTAGCTGCGCCCCTCGAGCACCGTGACGTGGTCGTTCCACACCACGTGATTGCCGGGCTTGAGCGTCAGCGCATGACGGCCGGGGGCGAGGAATTGAACGCCCTCCTCCCAGGTTGCGACGAGCCACGCAACCATTGCGGCAGCGGCGAGGACTCCGCCCAATGCCAGCGCGCCCGCGAGGACGTACCAGCCGCTCCCCGGAATGCGGGCCGTGCCGCTCATCGGGCGATTCCCCTAGCGGGCGCCGCTGCTCCTCAGCACGTCGATGACGAGAGCGTCCCCGCCCCGGCCCGCATAAGCCAGCACCGACCCGCCGGGTCCGCGCCGATTCGGATCGGCGCCGGCCTTCAGCAGGATCCGCGTCATCGCGGCATCGCCGATCCAGGCCGCGGCCATGAGCGGCGTGACCCCGTTCGAGTCGGGCCGGTCCACCCACCACCCCAGTTCGAGCAGTTCCGCGACGGCCGGGGGATCCCGGTACATCACGGCGGTCATCACATCGTTGAACTTGGGCGATCGCACCGGCCGCGCAGGCGAGACGACGGCAACGGGAGCGGGCGCCGCGGGCGGGCGCGCTTCAGCCGGGGGCGCGCGCGGAGCCGGCGGCGGCTCGGTCACCAGTGTCGCTGATGCCGCCGGTGCCGGCGTCGGCTTCGGCTTCGCGGCAGCCACGGCGGCGGGCTTCGCTTCGGGCTTCGGTTTCTCAGTCGCCGGGGCCGCGGGCTTCGCTTCCGGCTTCGGTGGTGCGGCGGGCGCCGCGGCCGCCTTCGGCGCGGGTTCCTTTGCGACCGGCGCGGGCTCGGCCGGCGCCGGCTTGACCTCCGTCGTCGCAATCATCTGCTTCTCGAATTCCGCGATCTCCTGCGGCGTCATCGGCTTCGGCGCGCCGGGCGCCGCCGGCGCGGGCTGGAGAGGGGGCGCGGGAGCCGGTGCTTTCGCCACCGGCTGGTCGGGCGGCGCGCCTTTCTGCACCGGCTTGATCCCCGTCGCCGTCGGTCGCCCCATCTCCTCCGCCATCTGCGGCAGATAGAACTCGGTGAAGTAGTAATACCCGCCCCCGATCGAGATCAGGAGCGCGCCCACGGTGGCGATGACCGCCTTCATGAAATGCGACGGGCCCGCGCGCACCACCAGGCAATTGGTGATCAAGTCGTGCAGGGCCTGCCTTCTCGCCGTAAAGGCGGCGAGCAGAAAGCCGAGGCCGAACGGAAGCGACGAGATGATTTTCGCGAGGTTCCTGAGCAGCGAGCGCACGAAAGTGAGCCGCGCGCCGTTCACATCGGTCACCTGGATGCCGAGGAGCTGCTTGCCGATGGTCGCCTGCCGCTCCGAGCATTCCAGCAGCGGCCAATAGAGGAACGCGACGAGGATGAAGGCGAGGTTGGCGATCGCGACCGCTTCGGCGCCGACGAACCCCGCCGCGATCAGCAGCGCAAGTCCGAGAATCGTCACGATCGCGTTGTCGACGATCAGCGCCGCGACCCGGCTCCAGAAACCGGCGTACTCCAGCAGCGCGCCGCCCCCCAGGTCGAGGTCTTCGGCAGGTATTTGCAGCACCGTGTCGTTGGTCTCGGCCATGATTACTTTTTCCCCGGTGGAAGCAAGGATGCGTTCATCATACTATAGCGGTGTTCGCTGGAACCTGAATCCCCGATCCTGAATCCTGACTCGTGAAACCGGCCAACCTGCTGTTCATCCTGTCCGACGAGCACAACAAGCGCGTCGCGGGCTGCTCCGGGCACCCGATGGTGAGGACCCCGAACCTCGACGCCCTCGCGGCGCGCGGCACGCGCTTCGCGAGCGCCTACACCAACTGCCCGATCTGCGTGCCGGGACGCGCGAGCTTCGCCACTGGGCGCTACGTGCACCAGGTGCGGTGCTGGGACAACGCGATCGCCTACGGCGGACAGGCGCCGTCGTGGGGGCACCGGCTGATGGAACAGGGACATCACGTCGCGGCGATCGGCAAGCTGCACTACCAGGATTCCCAGCCGGCGGTCAATGGTTTCGACGAGGAGATCCTGCCCCTCCACATCGTGAACGGCGGCGATCTGCTGGGCTTGATACGCGACGAGCTGCCGCGGCGCGCCGGGTCGCTCAAGCTGGGTCCGGAAGCGGGCCCCGGTGAATCCGAATACACGCATTACGACCGCAGCATCGCCGAGGCGGCCGCGAACTGGCTGAAGCACTCCGCGCCCCGGCATCGCGGCAAGCCGTGGGCGCTCTACGTGGGGTTCGTATCGCCGCACTTTCCGCTGATCGCGCCGCCGCAGTTCTACGGCCTCTACCCGGAGAGCGAGGTGCCCTGGCCCGAACTCTACGGCGAGGCCGAGCGGCCGCGGCATCCGTTTCTCGACGCCATGCGCAAGTGCCTCTGCTTCGACGAGGCGTTCGACGCCCCGATGGTGCGGCGGGCAATCGCCGCGTACTTCGGCCTCGTATCGTTCCTGGATGACAACATCGGCACCGTCCTGCGGGCGCTGGCCGGGACCGGGCTGGCGGAAGCGACCCGCGTCATCTACTCGAGCGACCACGGCGACAACCTCGGCACCCGCGGGCTGTGGGGAAAATCGACGATGTACGAGGAATCGGCGGGCGTGCCCCTGATCATGGCCGGGCCGGATGTGCCGGCGGGCAAAGTGTGCGAAACGCCGGTCATGCTGGCGGACGGCTTCCCGACCATCATCCAGGCGCTCGGCGCGCAGCCCGATCCGCGCGACCGCGACCTGCCCGGCGTCTCGCTCCTCGAGGTCGCGCGGGGCCTCGTTCCGGAGCGCACGATCCTATCCGAGTATCACGGCGCCGGCGCGCTGACCGCGGCCTACATGATCCGCCATGGCAGGTTCAAGTACATCCATTACGTGGGGCTCCCGCCGATGCTGTTCGACCTCGAAGCCGATCCGCGCGAGCGCCGGGACCTTGCGCGCGAGCCGGCCTGCCGGGAAACCCTTGCCGAATGCGAGAGGCGCCTGAGAAGGGTCGTGGATCCGGAAGCGGTGGACCGGCTCGCGCGCGCGGACCAGCAGGCGCACATCGAGAAGAATGGCGGCAAGGAAGCGATCCTCAAACGCGGCCACTTCCGCTACTCGCCGCCGCCGGGGGCGAAAGCCGAGTACTACCATGTTTGAAGCTACTCCACCTTGATGCCGATCGCCCTCACGACCTTGCCCCAGCGCGCGTAATCCTCCCGGATGCGCTGCGCGAGGGCCTGCGGCGTGCCGGTCTCGACGTCAATGCCCTGCGCGGCGAGCTTCGCCTTGACGTCGGGCGCGTTGAGGACGCGCGCGATGTCGCGGTTCGCTTTCGCGACGATGGCCGCCGGGACCTTGGCCGGCATCAGCACGCCGGACCAGACGTCGTGGTGGTAGCCCGGCACCCCCGATTCGGCGATGGTCGGCACATCCGGTAATAGCGGCAGGCGCTGACCGCCCGCCACGGCGAGCAGACGCAACCGCCCCTCCCGGACCTGCGGCAGGAGCTGGTTCGCCGCCCCGATGAAGACCTGGATGCGCCCCGGCAGCAGGTCCGCCAGCGCCGGGCCCGCGCCCTTGTAGGGCACATGGGTCATCTCGATGCCGGCCAGGTACTGGAGCTGGGCGGTGCCGAGATGCTGCGCGCTGCCGACGCCGGAAGAGGCGTAGTTCAACGCGCCCGGCTTCGACTTCGCGACCGCCACCAGCTCCTTCACCGTCTTCGCCGGCACCGAAGGGTGGACCACGAGCAGGAACTGGAAGCGCGCGGTCTGCGTCACCGGCGTGAAGTCATTCAGCGGATCGAACGGCGTCGGCCCGAGATGCGGTATGACCGCCACGATGTTGTCGGTCGTGAGAAACCACGTCTGGCCGTCGGGCGCGCTCTTCGCGACGAGATTCGCGGCGAACACGCGCCCGCCCCCCGTGCGGTTGTCCACCACGACCGGGTGCGGCCAGCCGATGCCGTTGGCGATGGTGCGCGCGATGGTATCGGGCGATCCCCCCGGCGGCAGCGGGACGATGAATCGCACCGGGCGCGACGGATAGCCCGCCGGTCCCTCCGAGGGGCTCTGCGCGGCGGCGTACGGAGCGGCGGCCAGCAACGCCGCTGCGAGTATCGGGACGAGCATGTTCTCCTCCTCCGCCGATTATATTCGGATCAGGAGCGGCAGCCGATTTGCGATATCATCGGCTGCGATGCGTCTCTTCCACAGCGCCGGGCGTCGATTCGCCTGACGAGCCGGCCCCGCCATGCTTGCTTCGCTGCCTCTGGTCACGCGCGCGCTCCTCATCGCGAATATCGCGGTTTTCATTGCCCAGTCCTTCGCGGACGACTCGCTCATCACGCTCTTCGCGCTGTGGCCGTTCGGCTCGCCCGCTTACACCGGTCCCGAGGCTCCCGCGGGCTTCCTCCCCTGGCAGCTCGTGACCTACAGCTTCCTGCACGGCAACGGGCTGCATCTTGTCGTCAACATGCTGGGACTATTCATGTTCGGGTCGGAGGTCGAGCGGGTGCTGGGATACCAGCGCTACTTCACCTACTACTTCGTCTCGGTGCTGTCGGCGGCCCTGGCCCAGCTGGTGATGTCGGCGATGGCCGCGGGCCCGCCCTATCCCACGGTGGGCGCCTCGGGCGGTGTATTCGGCCTGCTGCTCGCCTACGGGATGTTCTTTCCGCGCCGCATCGTCATGCTGATCTTCCCGCCGATTCCGATGCCGGCGGGGGTATTCGTGATCGTCTACGCCGCGATCGAGCTCTACCTCGGGGTCACCGGCACGCAGGCCGGCGTTGCCCACTTCGCCCATCTCGGCGGCATGCTCGGCGGGTTCCTGATGTTGCGGCGCTGGCGCCGCCGGCGCTTCGATTAATTCTCCGCCGCCCAGGTGGCAACGACGAGGTCCTTCACCCACCGCTCGTCCTGCCCGAGCGTGCTGTGGACGAGCCGCGATTCCTCGCCGGCGTCGGCACGCATGCGGTGGAGCATCGGCGTTCGCACGTTCGCCGCGGACACCGCGTAGCCGTAGCGCGCGTAGCGTTCGCGCTCGACGGCGATTTCCTCGCGCTCCGCGGCGGAAAACCAGACCCAGTCCGCGATGAAACGGCGCGCGAGCGCATCGAGCTCGCGAAACAGGGGCTCCTCGATTCCGATCGGGGGCCTCAATTCGCTGCGGACAAAGGCTCGAGAGGACAACGCGCCTCGCCAGACCCATGCCCATTCCGGGCCGCCGTCCGTCGCGTAGAGCCCGACTGCATCCGATTCCGGCGGCCGCACCACGCGCACCAGGGCATCGCGGGTCGCGGTGACGGCGTAACCCCGCCACTCCTCCCGGCTTGCGCGCAGGAGCGTCAGCGCGAGCGCGAGCGTTCCCCCCGGCGCGACCTCCACGTAGACCGGATGCTCGTCACCCGCGCGCGTCGCCACACGCTCGCTTGCCTGCCCGGTGAGGCGACCATTGACGAGCGTGGCGCGTCCCCTCTCTCCGGCCGCCACGTTGACCCACTCGGCGACGAACTCGAGGCCGGGAAACTCCTGCGACGCCTGCGCGAACACCGGAAACGGTATGCCGCCCGCGAGCTTGAGGTCGTAGCAGAGCGCCCCCTCGCCATGGTGCTCGGTGACTTCGTCCTTGAGGAACTCGCTCGACAGCAGCCGGCGCAGCCGCGCTTCGCACGCGGCGAGCGCGCCTTTCCCGCCGGTAACGGTGATCGTGGCGTGGATCAGCACGGACATCGGACGAACCTCAACCTGTCATTCTAAGCCCCCGGTAGAATGCGGTGACGCAACGACACGCAAGGCCGCCACATGACGAAAACCACCGACAGCCTGGAGCGCCTCCGCGTGCGGCTCGCGGCATTCGCGGCCGAGCGCGACTGGGAGCAGTTTCACAACCCCAAGAACCTCGCGATGGCGCTGGCGGGCGAGGCCGGCGAGCTCCTCGAGCATTTCCAGTGGCTCACGTTCGAGCAGGCGGCGCGCCTGCCGCGCGAAGTGCGCGCCGAGGTCGCGCTGGAAGCGGCCGACGTGCTTCTCTTCCTGGTGCGGCTGTGCGACAAGCTCGGCATCGATCTCGCCGCGGCATGCGAGAGAAAGCTCGCGCTCAACGCAAAGAAATATCCCGTGCACAAGGCCCGGGGAAGAGCGACGAAGTACAACGAGCTCTAGATGCTCGCCTACCGGCATCTGTTCCACGCCGGCAACTTTGCCGACGTCTTCAAGCACGCGCTGCTCGCGCGCCTGCTGATCGCGCTCGGCGGGAAGAGCAAGCCCTACTGCTACCTCGACACGCACGCCGGTACCGGGCGCTACGATCTCGCGCACGAATGGGCGTGGAAGACGCGCGAGTTCGAAACCGGCATCGGAAGGCTGTGGAGCCGCCAGGACATCCCTGCGGCGCTCGCGCCCTACCTCGACGCCGTGCGGTCCGAGAATCCGAAGGGGAGGCTCCGCTACTATCCCGGCTCCCCGCTCATCGCCTTGAGCCTGCGCCGGCCGGGCGACCGCATCGTGCTCGTGGAGCTCAACCGGAAGGACTGCGCCGGGCTCGACGCCGCCGTCGGGCGCGAGCGCCACGTGGCGGTGCATTGCATGGACGGCTACCGGGCGCTGCAGGCGTTTCTGCCGCCGCCGGAGCGGCGTGGACTGGTGCTGCTCGATTCCTCGTTCGACCGGTCGGGGGAGTTTCGACGCGTCGCGCGGGCGCTGAACGACGCCTATCACCGCTGGCCGACCGGCATCTACGCCGTGTGGTATCCGCTGATGGAGCCGTCCGCCATGCGCGGCTTCGCCCGCGACGTGGAGAAAACCGGCATCCGCAAGGTGCTGCGGCTCGAGCTCACGATCCGGCCGGGGGACTGGCGGCTCACCTTGCGCGGCTGCGGCATGCTCGTGGTGAATCCACCGTGGCGCTTTGAGACCGAGGCACGGCCCCTGCTCGACTGGCTGTGGCGCGCGCTCGCGGTCGAGGGTGCGGGCGGCGTGACGTTGGACTGGCTGGTGCCGGAGTAGCGGCGCGCGGACTTCCCCCTCACTGTGCAATCGGTTACATGGTTAACAGA
>JBOIEM010000214.1:0-7673 GCA_050741115.1 Burkholderiales bacterium | reverse complement strand
GATCTGGCGGCCAAGACCCTGCGCGGTGGATGTCTAGTCGACGTGAAGTCCCGGCTCGACCCGGACGCGGTGCGGGCCCACGGACTGAGGATCTGGCGCCTCTGACCGGAATCTATTCGGTTCGGCGGGGAGCACTGACCATCCACGCCGGAGCACGCCAGCGGATCAGGCGGAGGTAGAGCCACAGATAGGCAATCCAGAAGACGGCGCCCAGAGCGACAAGCCAAAGCGTGCTCTTCCATAGGAGCAGCGCGGGGATGATGAAGATGGCGGCCCCAGCGTAGATGTAGAGCACGACCAGGTTGTTGCGGCGCCGTCTGCCGCGAGGGTCTTTCGAGCCTACTTCGACCCGGGCCAGCCTGTTGTAGATCAGCTGGTGGAGGTGCATAGCGTCCGCGTTGCCGGCGCTCCGGCCCCGAAGGAGCCACCTGCGGTAGATCGAGAACAGGGTATCCACGACCGGGTACGCCAGCAGCATGAGCGGGAACCAGGGCGACACTTCAGGGTTACGCACGACGAGCAGCACCGAGAGCTCGCCGAGCCAGAATCCGAGGAGATAGGCGCCGCCGTCGCCCATGAAGATTCGGCCTCCGGGGTAGTTCCACACCAGGAAGCCGAGGAGGGCGCCCAGCATGGCCAGGCTTGCGGTCAGGACGACCGGGTCTCCAACCTGTCCCGCCACCCAGGCCAGGGCCGCCAGGACTATGACGGAATAGCCGCCGGCGAGTCCGTTATAGCCGTCGATGATATTGATGGCATTGGCGATGCCGCCGACCGCGAAGGCGGTGAAAGCAATCGCGAACAGCGGCCACTGCAGGAGCGTATCAAGGCCCGGCATGTCCAGGCGATCGAGTGTTGCTCCGACCAGCAGCGACGCGAACACGGCCGAGGCGAAAGTGAGCATCAACCGCGCCAAGACCCCGATTTTCCTGGTGATGTCCTCTCCGAAACCGCCCGCGAACGCGGGGATTGCGGAGAGCGCCAGCATCGCAAGCCCGTAGGTGGATGCCGCGCTGAGCCAACTCAATGCCTCCAGCGCGAGCACGCTTCCCGCCAGCGCGATTGCCATCGCGATACCCCCGATTCGGGGCGTTGGCGTGACGTGAAACTTCTGAGGACCGGTCGCAGTGCGGTCCTGGCTGAAGCGCGCGTGCACGCGTTCGGAACGGATGATCAGGTAGCAGACGAGCAGGGAGATGGCCGCGGCGAGCAGAAGGATGCCGAGGAATGCTCCGGATTCCGGCATCCGGGCCGACTCCGCCGTGCCGCCGATCTTCGCCATGGACAGGGCGATTCCATCGGGCCCCGCCATTGCGCACTCCGCCGGCACGCTGTGCGAGGCGTGCTGCCCGGCCCCCCGGCAGGTATCGAGCGCAATCTGGGGCGATTTCGAGAGGAATACGACGGCGCCCCCGGGCACGCGCATCACCGGAACGTCCACCGGCAATCCGCTCAGGACCTTGCGCTGCCGGGAGTCGAGCTGGTCGAGACACCGCTGTTCGAGCAGCCGGCAGTTGCCGCACTGGGCCTGCATGGTCGTGACGATGCCGTTGACGACCGCCTCGCACTGCTGTCTCGTGCGCTGTGCGCCATGCAGGAACTGGACTTCGAGCGTCTCCGGCGTGTGGAAAACCACATAGGGATGGAACTTCGGCAGCCACGCGAAAATACCGCCGCCCAGCAATAGAACGACGAGGCAGATGAAAGCCGCCCAGCGAAGATTCCTCCACTGCCTCAATCCAATGCCCATTGCTTTCTTGGTGCGACAGGATGGTTTCAGCCCGAATAATACCCTTGGGCGGTGGACGGATGGGAGTTTGCTACTAGAGTGCCGGGAGATAGGGCATAGTGCCTGCTGCCCCGGCAAGCAGGTCCCTCCCGGCCATGTTCGTGATACCATGAATCGTCCGGGCAGTTTGTGCCTGGATCCTCGGGGAGATTCGAACTTCTACGCAAGACGAAGAACGGAAACAGCGATAGGGAGACCGAGAATGCGAGTCCATGGATTCCTGGCGTTTGTGGTAGGGATCGCCGCGTTTGCCGCAATCGGGCCGTCGTTCGCGCAGACCGTGCAGGGCTTCGTGCAGGAAGTCAGCGGGAACGTTACGGCGCAGGTGGGAACCCGGTCGCCTCAGAGCGTGGGGAGGGGCCAGACCCTGGTCAGCAATGCGATCATCGCCACCGGCCCCGGGAGTTACGCTGCGTTGAAATTCGAGGATGGCACGGCGGTCCTCTTGAAGGAGAACACCTCCTTCCAGGTCCAGAGCTACACCTACAACCCGAAGGCGCCCGAGAACGCCAGCGCGATCTTCAACCTGGTGCGGGGCGGTCTGAGGATGATCACCGGCCTCGTGACGTCCCGGAACCGCGACGCGCTGAAAGTGGCGACGCCGCTGGCGACGATCGGGATACGCGGGACGGAATTCATAGCCGAGCTCGTCAATCCGCTCTACGTTCAGGTGGTCAACGGCGTGGTTACCGTGACCAACGCCGCGGGCACCGTGGTGTTCAGCGCGGGCCAGGCCGCCCTCGTGGCGAACCCCTCGGCCCTCGGCAATCTCGTTCCGCTGAACCAGGTTCCGCCGGGAGTGTTCCAGATGCCGAATTTCCCACTGACTGCCGTTCCCGAGGCGGTTCCTCCCGGATCTCCGGTGGGTGGCACGGTCACGGCCGGCGGAGCCGGAGCGGCGGCTGCTGCCATTGGTGCGGCAGCGGCGGCGGGGGTATTGATGTCGACCGAGAGCGAGACCACGACAACGCACCATTAGCTCGGAAGGAGGATACGCGGGTCTGGATCGGTGTCGTGATTCATAGATCGTGAAGCGAGGCCGGCGGCCGCGGGTACAGGACCGGGAAGGGGCGGGAATGATCTCCCGCCCTTTTTATTTTCCGGTCGCGCTGCTCGTTGCGCTGGCGTGTGCGCCGCCCGCGTGGCCGCAGGCCGCGAGCACGACCGGGCAGACGGGGCTCATCAACATGCCCGACGCGCGCGTCGCTCCCGACGGCACGCTGCGATTCGGCTACGGCTACGCCGATCCGTATCCCACGCTGTGGACCAGCATCACGATGCTGCCGCGGCTCGAGTTCTCGGCCCGCCACACGCGCATCATGCGAGTACCCGGTTTCCCGAGCGACCCGGCGGGCGACTATGGCGACTTCAAGGACAAATCCTTCGACGGAAAAATCGTCCTGATCGAGGAAGGCGGCATCTGGCCGCAATTCGCGATCGGCGCGCAGGACGTCATGGGCACGCGGCTCTTTCCGGCCCATTACGCCGTGGCGAACAAGCGCCTGGGTGATTTCGACTTCACGCTGGGGTACGGAGAGAAGCGCATAGACGGAGTGTTCGGCGGCGTGCGGTACCGCCCGAAGGCGCTGAAGAACTGGGCGCTGGTGGCCGAGTACGACGCCAACGACTACAGCCGCGACTTCGGCGCGCTTCAGTCCGGCGCGGCGAACATCAGAAAGGGTCCCGGGGTCGCCATCGAATACACCTGGGGCTGGCTGACGGGTCAGCTCGCCTATACGCGCGAGAATCCGGCCGTCATGGCGTACATGGCGGTCCCGCTTTCGCAGAAGGATTTCATACCCAAGGTCAACGAGCCCGAGCCCTATACCCGGATCACTCCGCGCCCGACGATGGAACAGTGGCTCGCGAACGAGGAGCACCGGAACCGAATGATGCGGGCGCTGGCGGAGCAGGATTACCGCAGCATCCGCATCGACACCGTCCATGACCGCGTCGAGGTGTCGCTCACCAGCTCCCGCATCTCACGCGTGAGCCGCAGCGTGGGACGCGCGGCGCGCACGATCCTCCTGCTCTCGCCCATCGGCACGCGCGAGATCAAGATCACCTATACCGTGCGCGAGCTGCCGGTCGTCGTCTATACCTTTTCCGATCTGGACCGGCTCCAGCGCTACTTCAACGGCATGCTGCCGCGCTGGGAACTCGCGCCCCACGTGGATATCCGCTACGCCGCGCCGGGCGCGCAGGAGGCCGGAGACATGGCCGACATGCTCGCGGCGTTCGACGAGCATCAGCCCGGCCTCAGGGTGCTCTATCAGGACGAGGGCAATTTCGTCAGCCTGAAGAGCGAGGACCTGCTGCAGAACCGCGTCAATGTCCGGCCATCGCTCGGCGTCTTTCTCAACGACCCGTCAGGCGCGTTCAAGTACGAGGTCGGCGTCCAGGCTTCCGTGGACCGCCGGCTGGCCCGCCGAACGTTTTTCAGCGGGGCGGTGAACTACGACATCTACGAGACCGTGAGCGACGTGACGCAGCCCTCCAACAGCACGTTGCCGCACGTGCGCTCCGACATCGCCGAGTACAAGCGCGCGAGCCGCTTCAAGCTGACGCGGTTTCTCGTCAATCAGCTCTATTTCCCCGCGGAGCGGGTGTACGCGCGCGCCTCGGCCGGATATTACGAGGAGATGTTCGCCGGCGCGGGCGGGCAGATTCTGTACCTTCCGCGCGGCGCCAGGTGGGGCATCGACCTCGCCGTGGACTGGGTCAAGCAGCGGGACCACGAGGGTCTCGGCTTCAACGACTACAACTACGACACGGTCACGGCGATCGCGTCGTTCAACTATCGCCTGCCGATGGGCATTACGGCGACGGCGCGCGGCGGACGATTCCTCGCGAGGGACGAAGGCGTGCGGTTCGAGCTCAAGCGGCGCTTCGCCTCGGGCTACGAGGCAGGCGTCTGGTACACGCGCACCAACGGCAACGACATCACCTCGCCGGGCAGCCCCAGCGAGCCGTACTACGACAAGGGGATCTTCCTCGCGGTCCCGATCAACACGCTGCTTTCGAAGGACACCCAGGCGGTCGCGCACCTGTCGCTCGCGCCGTGGACACGCGACGTCGGGCAGATGGTAGTCTCTCCGCTCGACCTCTACCGGCTGATGGAAAAGCCGCTGGTGCTGGACGTGCACGAGCACGACGGGCTGGTCCAGGTCGGCGACCGGGACGATGACTACCACCGGGTTCGCTAGCTGCCATCCCCTCTCCCTTTGGGAGAGGCACAGCAAGATCCCCCTCTCCCTTTGGGAGAGGATTGGGGTGAGGGGGGCCATGTTGAGACCATTCGCATTCATCAGTCTTGTCCTGCTGTTGGCGCCGCTCGCCGCGGCGGCGGACCTGCCGATCTTCGACGCGCATATCCATTACAGCCACGACACGCGCGAAGCGCTGCCGGAGAAGACGGCGATCTCGATACTGCGCAAGGCGGGCGTGCGGCGCGCGCTGGTGTCGAGCTCGGATGACGACGGTACGCAGGCGCTGTACCGGGAGGCGCCGGATCTCATCATCCCGGAGCTTCGTCCCTACCGCGTGCGCCCGGATATCTCGACCTGGATGCGCGACGATTCCATCGTTTCCTACGTCGAGGAGCGGCTGAAGCGCTACCGCTACGTCGCGATCGGCGAGTTCCACGTTTACGGGGCCGACGCGGACCTCCCGGTCGTGCGGCGCATGGTGCAGCTCGCGCGCGAGCGCAAGCTGTTCCTCCACATGCACTCGGACGGGGACGCGGTGGAGCGGGTCTTCAAGCAGGACCCCGAAGCCCGCGTGCTGTGGGCGCATGCCGGGTTTGCGCCGCCCGGGAAAGTGCGCGAGATGCTGCGTCGCTACCAGAACCTCTGGTGCGAGCTTTCGTGGCGCACCGATCACGCCCCGGCGGGAAAGCTCAACGCGGAATGGCGCCCGCTGTTTCTGGAGATGCCGGATCGCTTCATGGTCGGCACCGACACCCCCTCGCCGGAGCGCTGGCACTACGTCGTCGAGCACGCGCGCCTCGCGCGCTCGTGGCTCTCCGAATTGCCGGGCGATATCGCGGAGAAAATCGCGTGGCGGAACGGCGAAGCGTTGTTCGGACCCCCCGCGGCGGCCCTCAAGAAACCCTGATCCCTCACCCTCACCCTCACCCTATCCCTCTCCCGAGCGGAGAGGGAATGAATCACCCTCACCCTATCCCTCTCCCAAGGGGAGAGGGGATGAAGTGAGCGCGGGGTGGGAAGCTTCAAGAACTCTCCCTCTCCTCTTGGGAGAGGGGTAGGGGTGAGGGGCAACCCAGCTCGAGAAAGATCGCGTCAAGGACCTCGTTGGTTCGGAGTAAGACATCGTTGTTCCAGAATCGCACCGTGCGGTAGCCAATACGCTCGAAGTATCGGCTGCGCACCGCGTCTCGATCTCGATCAGCAAGATGCTGGCCGCCGTCAATCTCGATGATCAATCCCGCTTCCACACAGACGAAATCGGCAACATAGGGTGGTATCGGATGCTGGCGCCGGAATTTGAAACCGCGAAGCTGGCGATCTCGCAACGATCTCCATAGTCGCCTTTCAGCGTCTGTTTGCCTGTTCCGTAATTGTCTTGCCCGATTCATGATGATCCCTCACCCTCGCTCTCTCCCTCACCCTTACCCTCTCCCGAGCGGAGAGGGGATCGATTCACTCAACGCGTGTGGCGGGTTTCAAGCGTACAGCACCAGTGCTAGAATTCGCCCTCGCCACGGGTGGTTAGCTCAGCGGTAGAGCACTGTCTTCACACGGCAGGGGCCACTGGTTCGAACCCAGTACCACCCACCATTTTCCCGATCCCCATCGGCTCCTCGTGACCAGGAAAATCACCGTCATCGGTGCCGGCATCGTCGGCATGGCGAGCGCTTCGTACCTGCGCCGCGACGGGCACGACGTGACGGTCGTCACCATGCACCCGCCCGGCGAGTATTGCTCGTCCGGCAACGCCGGCATGCTCAACAACGCCGGCTGCGTGCCGCAGGCCGTGCCGGGGGTGCTGTGGAAGGTGCCGGGCTATCTCACCGATCCCCTGGGGCCGCTCGTCGTGCGGTGGCCGTACCTCATCAAGTCGATGCCGTGGATGCTGCGCTTTCTCGCCAACGCCAACGCGAGGCAGGCGGAGCGCGCTTCGATCGCGCTTTATTCCCTGATCCGGGACACGGTGCGCACGTACGAGGAGCTGCTCCAATGGGCGGGAGCGGCCGACCTCGTGCGCCGCAGCGGCTACCTGGTGGCCTACGACAGCGACAGGAGCTACCAGGACGACGCGTTCGCCTGGAAGCTGCGCCGCGACCGCGGCGTGAAGCTGGACGTGCTCGACGGGGCAGGGATCCGCACACTGGTTCCGCAGCTCGCGCCCGCCTACGTGCGCGGCGTCCACGTGCTCGACCAGGGCTACGTCGCAAACCCGGAGCGGCTCGTCAAGGCGCTTGCCGCGCGTTTCCGGAAGGACGGCGGCGTCATCCTGGAGCGCAAGGTGCTCGACATCGAAACGGGCGAAGGTGGAGTCAGGTCGCTTGCGACCGACTCGGGGAAAATCCCGCTGGAAACGCTGGTGGTCTGCGCCGGCGTGCACTCGGGGGAGCTGACGGCGAAGCTCGACGAGCCGGTCCCGATCGAGGCCGAGCGCGGCTACCACGTCACCTATTCCGATCCCGGCCTCGAGCTGCCGATGCCGGTGCACGTCTCGGACGGCAAGGTATTCGTGACGCCGATGGAGATGGGCGTGCGCGTCGCGGGGCAGGCGGAATTCGCCGGCATCTATGCGGAGCCCGACTACCGGCGGGCGGATGTGCTGGAGACCCACATGAAGCGGATGTTTCCGCAGGTTCGCGCCGCCGACGCGACGCGCTGGATGGGCCGCCGCCCCGCGA
>JBOIEM010000213.1:0-9340 GCA_050741115.1 Burkholderiales bacterium | reverse complement strand
CCCCGAACACCAGCATCACCCCCACGTCGAACACCGTGCCCTTGAGGCTGTAGGCGCCCACGATGCAGAACAGCAGGGTGCCCGCGCACAGGTATTGGTAGGGCATCTTGAGCAGCTTCGCCCACAGC
This sequence comes from Burkholderiales bacterium, assembly GCA_050741115.1. Lineage (GTDB taxonomy): Bacteria > Pseudomonadota > Gammaproteobacteria > Burkholderiales > SG8-41 > SG8-41. The sequence continues at coordinate 9,212 of JBOIEM010000213.1, read as the reverse complement.
CCCACCAGCGGCAGATTCAGGATCAGCAGGATCACGTTGCCAGTGAAGAAGCTCGCGATCACGGTCCACACCAGGTCCGGGCGCTCCTTGAAGAGAAACGGCCCCGGCGTCAGCCCGTTGATGATGAATGCGCCCATCAGGATGGCGATGGTGGGAGAACTCGGAATGCCCAGCACCAGCAGCGGAACCATCGCGCCGTTGGCATAGGCGTTGTTCGCCGTTTCGGGCGATGCCACACCCTCGATGACGCCGGTCCCGAATTTTTCCGGGTGCTTGGAGAGCCGCTTCTCGAGGATATACGCCATGAAAGTCGGGATCACGGCGCCGACCCCGGGTATGAGCCCGAGCAGGAAGCCGATGATGGTGCCGCGGCCGATGGCGCCGCTCGAGCGCTTCCACTCCTCGCGGCTCGGCCACAGGCCCTTGATCCGGGTGTCACCCATCCGGCGGAACGGCGTCTCGATGATGAGCAGGATTTCGGCCACCCCGAAAAGCCCCATGACCACGGGAACGAAACCGAGGCCGTCGTAGAGCTCGGGCACGCCGAAGGTAAACCGCGGCGCCCCGCGCACGGGATCGATCCCGACCAGCGAGAGCAGGAGCCCCAGGATGGTCATCAGCAGCGCGGCAACCAGCGACTGGCCCGCGAGCCCGGTGACCAGGCACAGACCCACGAACATCAGGCTGAAGAACTCGGGCGGCCCGAACGCGAGCGCAAAGCGCGCCAGCGGCAGCGCCACGATCGCGAGCGCGACGGCGGCGAAGATGCCGCCCACGAACGAGCCGATGGCCGCGATGCCGAGCGCGGTGCCCGCGCGGCCCTGCTGGGCCATCTGGTAGCCGTCAAGGCAGGTGACCACCGACGCGGCCTCCCCGGGAACGTTGATCAGGACGGAGGTGATCGTGCCGCCGTACATCGCGCCGTAGTAGATCGCGGCCAGCATGATGATGGCGCCGGTCGCGTCGAGGTGGAAGGTCAAAGGGATGAGAATTGCAGTGCCCGCCGCGGGTCCGAGCCCCGGCAGCACCCCGATCAATGTGCCGAGAACGCAGCCGGCAAACGCGAACAGAAGGTTCTGCCAGCTCAGCGCCGACGCGAAACCCGACATCAGCAGCTGGAAACCTTCCACGGCCGGGCTGTCCTAGAGGCCGAAAATGCCGACCGGCAGCGGCACCTTGAGCAAGTCAAAAAACAGGTGGAATACGCCGAAGCTCCCGGCGACGGCACAGATCCCGACCGCCACCCGGTTCCGCGCGCCGAGCATGATGAGGAGATACGGAATGAGCAGCAGCATGGAAACCCGGAAACCAGCCACCTCGAGGAGCGCGGCGGCAACGGCCAAGCCGGCGAGCACCAACGCCGCGTTCCTTACCCCGGTTCGGTCAAATACCAGCGCCTCGGTCCCGAGATCCAGCCGGCCGAGCCGCAACTGGGCCAGCAGAATTACTGCGAGCACGGCCCCGAATAGGCCCAACCAGAAGGGGAAGAAGCCGGGACCGGGACCCAGCGCGTCGCGCAGCGAGAGGTGAAACGACTCAAATGCGAAAAACGCGAACAGCACGAGCAACGCGATGGTCGCCACTTGCCAGCCGCGCTTCATGGCAGTCACCGCTTCAGCAGCCCGACTTCGCGCATGTACTTGAGCACCCCGGGATGAATGAGGTCGCGGGTGGGTGCGGCGGCGAGCGTGTTTTCCAGCGTGGATTCCCTCGCCTGGTCGAGCTTCTTGCTCAACGCGGCGTGGCCCTGGTGCAAAGAGCGCGCGAGGCGGTAGGCGACGTCGTCGGGCAGTGACGCGCGCGCCAGCACGAACGGCCACGAGCCCACCGAATTGACCTGCCCGCTTTGGCCGGGATAACTCCCGGCGGGCATCGTCGTCTGCTTGAGGAACGAGTGCTTCGCCTGGATGCGCTTGATCTCATCCGCGCTCGGCGCGACGAACCGCCCTCCCGCCGGCCCCTTCGCGATCGCCATGAACGGCGGCCAGCCGACGCCGCCGCCCCACATCGCCGCCGCGCGCCCGTCGAGCACCATCGGCGGTCCGTCTCCCGCCTTCTCCAGCAGGATCGCCTCGAAGTCCCTCTTGAAGTCGAGACCGAGCCCGTCCATTACGTAGCGCGCCAGCACGATGAAGCCCGAAGTGCCCGCGCCCCACACGACGGGCTTGCCTTTGAGGTCGGAAATGGCGCGGTACGGACCGTCCGCCTTCACCATGAACATGCCGGCCTGGGAATAGGTGGCGTTGATGATGCGCAGGTTCTTCGCCTTCGGCCCGCCGATGCCGGAGATCGCTTCGTAGGTCACCTCGCCGGTGACGAGCCCGAGGTCGAGGTCGCCGTGCTCCAGCCGCGGTGCGTTCTCCGTGCTGCCCTTGGTATTGATCGGCTCGATCGCGAGCGTCGGATCGATCTGATTCAACACTTCGGCATAGGGCCAGCCGTAGGCGGGGAATCCGCCGCCGGGAGTTGCCGTGCCCAGCATTATTCTTGTTTTCTCCTGGGCCATCGACCTATGTTCGCTCGACTTCGACCAGGCAGTCGTAAAACGTCGCGGCGCCGCCCATGTCGGCAATCGCCTGAGACGTGAGGTCGTTCGCATTGCGTCCGTCCGGCGAGAGCTTGCGCCACCAGACCGAGGGCGCGACGACGACGCCCGGCCGCGCCCGGTCGCAAACCGCGGCCTTGAGGGTGTAGGAGCCGCGGTCGTTGAAGACCCGCACGCGGTCGCCGCTGGCGATGCCCCGCGTGCGCGCGTCATCGGGATGAATGTCGAGCCGCGGCTCCTTTTCGGAAGCGAGCGCGAACGGCAGGTTGGCGAAGCTCGAGTTCAGGAAATTGCGGCACGGCGGCGAGATGAACGCGAGGGGATAGCGCTGCGCCAGCTCGGGCGCCGAAAGCGCGTTCTCGCGCGGTGGCGTGTAATTCGGCAGCGGATCGAGCCCCAGCCTCAAGGCCGTCTCGCTGTAGAACTCGCACTTGCCCGAGGGCGTCGGAAAGCCGCCTTCAGCGAATGGCGCATAAACCTCCGGCACCGCGAGCCGTTGCCAGCCTTGCTCCTTCAGCAAGTCCCACTCGATGCCGCGCATCCGCGGCGCGTTCGACGCAAGCGCCTGCCGGCAGAGATCCTCGTCGGAATCGTCGAAGCACGCTTCGGTGAAGCCCATCCGTTTCGCGAGCAGACGGAAGACCTCGCTGTTCGGCTTCGCTTCCCCGACCGGCGCGATCGCCGGGTTGTTCGCGAGCATGTACAGGTGCCCGTACGACTTGTGTACGTCGTAATGCTCGAGCTGGGTCGTGGCCGGAAGCACGATATCGGCGTAGTCCGCGGTGTCGGTCATGAAGATGTCGTGCACGACCGCGAAGAGGTCCGGGCGGGAGAAACCGGCGATCACCTTGTTCGAATCCGGGCAGACCGCGACCGGGTTGTTGTTGTAGACGTAGATCGCCTTCACCGGCGGCTTCGCCGAGGTGAGGGCGTCGCCCAGCGCGGACTGGTTGATCGTGCGCGGCTTGCCGCGGATGAGATCGGGCCGCTCGAGCGTCTTGTGGTCCAGGGTGTAGAAATCCGCCGTGGTGAGCACGACACCACCCGCCGGATCACGCCACGCGCCAACCAGCGCCGGCAGGCACGCGATCGTCCGTATCGCCATGCCGCCACCGGCGTGCCGCTGCAGGCCGTAATTCACGCGGATCGCCGCCGGCTTGATGGACGCGTAGTCGCGCGCGAGGTTCACGATTTCCTCCGCCCCGATGCCGCAGATGCGCGCAACCTTCTCCGGCGGATATTGTTTGACGCGCTCCGTCAGCTTCTCGAATCCCAGCGTGTGGCGCTCGACATATTCGCCATCGATGCGCCCCTCGCAGATGATGACGTGCATCATCCCGAGCGCGAGCGCGGCGTCGGTGCCCGGCAGCAGCCGAATGTGCTGGTGGCACTTCTCGGCGGTCTGGCTGCGCCATGGGTCGATCGCGATGAGCCGCGCGCCGCGCCGCTTCGCCTCCTGGCAGCGCGACCAGAGGTGCAGGTTCGACACGACCGGGTTGGAGCCCCAGATCAGGATTAATTTCGCATCGTCGAAGCGCTCGGGATCCATTCCCACCGAGCCGCCGAGCGTGATCTTGACGCCGGCCTTGCCCGCAGAGGAGCAGAGCGTGCGGTCGAGCAGGCTCGCGCCCAGGCGGTTGAAGAAGCGCCGGTCCATGGACATGTACTGCGCGAGCCCCATCGTCCCGGCATAGCTGCAAGGGAGTATCTGCTGCGGATCTTCGGCGGCGAGCGCCTTGAAGCGCGCCGCAATCTCGTCGAGCGCCTCGTCCCAGGAAATGCGCTCGAGGCGTCCTCCCGGGCCCTTCGCGCCGAGGCGCCGCAGCGGGTGGAGCAGGCGCTCCTTCGAGTAGGTGCGCTCGAGGTATTTCGCGACCTTCGTGCACAGCGTGCCGTCCGTGAACGGCATGGCGCCACCGCGGACCTCGACCGCGACGCCGTCCTCGACGGTGATTTCCATCGCACAGGTGTCGGGGCAGTCGTGCGGGCACGCCGCCTTCACGATGCGGCGGGCGGCGGTGCGGAGGTCGTCGTTTCCCATTCAGTTCCTTGAGGCGGCTGTTAGGGGAATTCTACGCTTCACCAGACCGCCCCGCGGGCGGTGATCGGCCAGAGTGCCTCCACCCGCCCGCCGCGCACGCAGACGTACTCGTCGTAGAGATTGACCGTCGGATCGCAATGGCCGGGGATGAGCTTCAGCTTGTCGCCCACCGCCAGGCGGATGCTGCCGTTGAGCTTTAGCACGCCGTGCTCGTCGGACGCCTTGACGTACTCGGCTCCGTCCAGGTCCGCCACCCGCGGCATGCCGGAATCGACGCTGGAGGCCTTCAGCCCCGCGTCCACCACCGCGCGCTCCGGCGCCGCGCGGCTCATCACGGTGGTCCACACGAACAGGCTGTGCTCGAAGCGCGGGATGCCGCTCTCGGTCCAGTCGTTCTTCGCGTAATCGACGTCCATGAAGACGTAGGAGCCGGCCTGCAGCTCGTCATAGACGCCGCTCAGCGCCTCGAACAGGTAAGTACCCGTGCCGGCGCCGGTCACCCGCTCGCAGATAATGCGTGCGTCCTCGAGCAGCTCGACCGTCTCCCGCACACGCGCGCACGCCGCCTCGATCGCGGCGCGCCGCTCCTCCACCTTGCGCAGGTGCTGCGCCGCGCCCTGGTAGGCCTGGAGCCCGGCAAACCGCAGGTTCCGCGAGCGCGCTATCGCCTGCGCGAGCCTGAGCGCCGGCTCGCCCGGCTCAATCCCGCAGCGATTCGCGCCGACATTGACTTCGACCAGGACGTCGAGCCGCACGCCCGCAGCGCGCGCCGCGTCGTCGAGAGCCGTGATGTTGCCCGAGTCATCCGCGCACACCGCGACGCGGGCGCGCTTCGCGAGCGCGGCCAGGTGCCTGAGCTTCGGCGCGCCCACCACTTCGTTCGTGATCAGCACGTCGGGCACGCCGCCGTCCACCAGCGCTTCCGCCTCGCTCACCTTCTGGCAGCAGACGCCGACGGCGCCGCGCTTCAACTGCCGCAACGCGATCTCGGGACACTTGTGGCTTTTCGCGTGCGGGCGCAGCTTGATCTTCTTCCCCGCGAGTGAAGCATCCATGCGGTCCAGGTTGCGCTCGAAGGCGTCGAGGTCGAGGATCAACGCCGGCGTGTCGACTTCGGCCAGGGACATGCCGATCTCTGCGGGACGGTAGGGAGTCATGGTGGGATGCGGATTGGCGTGTCGAGTCTCGTTCCCCTGCGCCCGACACTTGTCACTCTAGAGAGCGGACCGGTCGTCGTCAATCCGCGGCCGAGTGACAGCACGGCGTTTCCTGTATACGATGACTCGCAAGGAGGAGGGGATGCGCATTTCGATAGTGACCTGCGGCTGCGCGGCCGGACTGATCGTCGCCGGCGCCGCCGCCGCGCAGGACTGGAAGCCCGCCCGCAATGTGGACATCGTGGTCGCGTCCGGAGCGGGAGGCTCGTCCGACCGCACCGCGCGGGTGGTGCAACGGCTGCTGCAGGCCAATCCCGCGTTTCCCAGCATCAGCGTCTCCAATCGCCAGGGCGGCGGCGGCACGGTTGCGTGGACGTATCTCGCGCAGCAGCCGGGCGACCCGCACTTCATCGCCACGTTTTCGCCGACGATGGTCACCAACCAGTTGCTCGGCGTCAGCAAGCTGCGCCACACCGACTTCACCCCCCTCAGCATCATCCTGCGGGAGTACGTGCTGGTGTCCGTGAACGCCGGCTCGCCGATTACCTCGGGCAAGGCGCTGTTGGAACATATCCGAAAGGATCCGACGGCCCTGAGCTTCGCGTTCGCGGCTGCGCCCGGCAACCACAACCACGTCGTCATCGGCATGATCTTCAAGGCCGCCAGCGCCGACCCCAGGCACTCCAAGGTCGTCATCCAGAAATCCGGCGGGACAGGCGTGACCGCAGTGCTGGGCGGCCACATCGACGTGCTGGTAGGGGCGCCGGCCAACGTGCTGCCGCACATCCAGGCCGGCAAGATGCGCGCGATCGGCTTGAGCGCGCCGCAGCGCCAGGCGGGGGCGGCGGCGGAGCTTCCGACGCTCAAGGAGCAGGGTATCGACGCGGTGTTCTACAGCTGGCGCGGCTTCGTCGGGGCAAAGGACCTCACGCCGGCCCAGATCGCGTTCTGGGACGCGGCGTTCGCCAAGGCGCTCCAGGTCGAGGACTGGAAGCAGGATCTCGCGAAGAACGCTTGGGCGGAGGATCTGAAGAACGCCGCGGAAACCCGCAAGCATCTCGACAGCGAGCAAGAGCTGATCGCCGGCATGCTCGGCGAACTCGGCTTGCTGAAGCGGTGACGAAATGGCGCAGTCGTGAGGTGACGGCTGACGGCTGATGGCTGACGGCGAATGTGGGAGGGGTCATGCGTTTCGTGAGAATCGTTTGCGGACTCGCGGCAGGCTGTGCTGCGTTCGCGGCAGGGCTCGAGCCGGCGCCGGCGCAGCAATGGAAGCCGGACAGGCCGGTGGAGCTGGTAGTGGGGTCTGCGCCGGGCGGCTCGCCGGACGTGATGGCGCGCCTGGTGCAGAGCATTTTCCAGGCGACCGGGCTGGTGCCCACTTCGGCGGTGGTCAACAAGCCGGGCGCGGCGAACACCATAGGCTGGGCCTACCTCAACCAGCACGCGGGCGATGCGCATTAAATCGCCACCTACTCGCCCACGCTGCTTGCGAATCGCATCATGGGGACCACCCATCTGAGCTACACCGACTTCACGCCGCTCAACATCCTGGCGCGCGAGTACGTCGTGTTCGGTGTCAGGCCCGATTCACCCATCGCCTCGCTCAATGATCTGACCGGGCGCCTGAAAAAAGACCCGACGTCCGTCAGTTTCGCGTTTGCCGCCGCGCGCGGCAACCACAATCACATCGTGCTGGGCATGTACCTCAAGTCGATCGCGGTCGACCCGAAGGTAGCCAAGGCCGTCATCTATCCCGGCGGCGGACCGGCGCTGACCGCGGTCCTCGGTGGGCACGTGGACGTCTACGTCGCGTCTCCGCGCAGCCACTTTCCGCTGCAGAAGGAAGGCCGCGCTCGCATACTGGCGATGTCATCGGAGCAGCGCGATCCCGGAGCGCTCGCTGAGCTCGCCACGTTCAAGGAGCAGGGGGCCGACGCCGTTTTCTTCACCTGGCGTGGCTTCATGGGGCCCAGGGGCCTCAAGCCCGCGGAGATCGCCTACTGGGACGGCGTATTCAGCCGGCTCGCGCAGAGCGATGAATGGAGGAAGGACACCGAGAAACAGTTCTGGAACGCCGACTACCTGCTCTCGGCGGAAACGCGCAAGCACCTCGACCGCGAGAACGAGATAGTGCGCGGCATCCTCATGGATCTCGGCCTGGCCAAACAGTGACCGGTCACTAATCACGCTCATCAAGCAGATGCGTCGGCGGTGAGCCCCGCGGCTTCGATGCCCGCGACGCAGCAGGCCTCGTCCTCCTCCCCGGTGCCGCCGCTCGCGCCGGCCGCGCCGATGATCGTGCCGTCCTTGTCCTTGATCAGCGCGGCGCCGGTCTGCGGCAGGAATTTGCCGCCGGCGGTCGCCGCGAGCGTGACGAAGAAATTGGGATTGTCCTTGGCGCGCTTGGCGAGCGCCTTGCTGGAGGCGCCCATCGCGACCGACGCCCACGCCTTGCCGCGCGCGATGTCGAGGCGGAACATGCTCGCGCCGTCCTCGCGCTGCGCCGACTTGATGTTGCCGGACTCATCGAGCACGACGACGCCGAGGGGCTTGATCTTCATCTCGCGCGCCCTGGCAAGCGCATTTTCGACGATGGTGTTGGCCTGCTTCAACGTGAGACTGGACATGCGTTCCTCCGTGGTGGGTGGAAATCCGCCGTCAATTATAATGGCGCGTAAATACCCCTTGGGGAGATCCACGATGCGAATATCCATCGCGCTCCTGGTTCCCGTCCTGCTCGCGCCGATCCAGGCCGCCGCGCAGAATTACCCCGTGCGGCCGGTGCGCATGATCATTCCCCAGGCGCCGGGCAGCACCACCGATCTCCTCGGACGCATCGCGTTCACGCATACCTCGGAGCGGCTCGGAAAACAGCTGGTCGTGGACAACCGGCCGGGCGCCGGCGGCACCCTCGGCATGGAGATCGCCTCGCGCGCGACACCCGACGGCCATACCCTCGTTGCCGTCGCCGCATCGATGCTGGCGATCACGCCGCACGTCTACCGCAAGCTCGCCTACGACCCCCTGCGCGACTTCGTGCCGGTGGGCCACTACGTGCTGGCCCAGATCGCGCTCTGCGTAAACAGTGGTTCCCCGGCCAGGACGGTGCGGGAATTCATTGAGATCGCCAAGGCCAAGCCCGGGCAGCTCAACATGGGCTCCGCCGGGGTGGGCTCGACGAGCCACTTGGGCGGCCTGCTGTTCACAACGCAGGCTGGGATCACGGCGAATCACGTGCCGTACAAGGGTGCCGCGAACATCGCGGCCGTGGCGCAGGGCGAGGTGGTGTTCGTGGTGGCGCCGCTTTCCGCAGCGATGCCGCACGTCCAGGCCGGACGCGTGCGCTGCCTGGCGACCGGCGGCGACAAGCGCTCGGCGGCCAGGCCCGAGATCCCGACCATCTCCGAGAGCGGCGTACCGGGCTTTCGCTTCTACGGCTGGAACGGCGTCATCGCGCCGAGCGGGA
>JBOIEM010000212.1:0-8307 GCA_050741115.1 Burkholderiales bacterium | reverse complement strand
GGACCGCTACGCGCGCTACAGCGAGGCCGGCCCGGATTACGTAGACAACATGCAGCGGCTGCTACGCAAGTTCGAGACTGCGAAGCAGCTGATGCCGAAGCCGCTGCTGCGTCCGGCCGCCAAGCCCGCGCGCTTCGGCGCGATCTACTACGGCTCGACCAGCCCGGCGATGCACGAGGCGCTCGACGTGCTGGCGATGCGCGGCATCCACGTCAATGCACTGCGCGTGCGGGGCTTCCCGTTCCAGGACGAGATCGCGGACTTCGTCGCCGCCCATCCGTGGGTGTTCGTGATCGAGCAGAACCGCGACGCGCAGTTGAAGACCCTGCTCGTCAACGAGGCGAAAGTGAACGCCTCGCGCCTGCTCCCGGTGCTGCACTACGACGGCACGCCGATCACCGCCCGCTTCATCGTCGAGCAGATCTCCCAGCACGCCGCCGCGCGCACCGTGGTCCCGCTGAAGAGGGTCGGCGCATGAACATCCAGTCACCTGTAACCAGTCACGACTCACGCGCCGGAGGCGCCTGATGACCTACATCGCGAAACCCAAGCTGCACCATCCGACGCTCGCCCGGAACAAGGTCGGCTATACGCGCCGCGACTACGAGGGAACGGTGTCGACGCTGTGCGCGGGCTGCGGCCACGACTCGATCTCCGCGGCGATCGTGCAGGCGTGCTGGGAGCTCGACATCGAGCCGCACCGGGTCGCGAAGCTCTCCGGCATCGGCTGCTCGTCCAAGACCCCGACCTACTTCCTCGGCAACTCGCACGGCTTCAACAGCGTGCACGGTCGCATGCCCTCGGTGCTGACCGGCGCCAACCTCGCCAACCGCGACCTTCTCTACCTGGGCGTCTCGGGCGACGGCGACACCGCCTCCATCGGGCTCGGCCAGTTCGCACACAGCGTGCGGCGCGGCGTGAACATGGTCTACATCGTCGAGAACAACGGGGTCTACGGCCTCACCAAGGGCCAGTTCTCCGCCACCGCGGACAAGGGCTCGAAGTCCAAGCGCGGCGTCGCCAACACCGACGAGCCGCTCGATCTCATCGGGATGGCGCTGCTGCTGGGGGCGAGCTTCGTCGCGCGCAGCTTCTCCGGCGACAAGCAACAGCTCGTCCCGCTCATCAAGGCTGCGATCGAGCACCGCGGAGCCGCCTTCCTCGACGTGATCTCGCCGTGCGTCGCCTTCAACAACCACCCGGGCTCGACCAAGAGCTACGACTACGTGCGCGAGCACAACGAAGCGGTCAACCGTCTCGATTTCATGGAAGGCCGGGAGGAGATCACGGCCGACTACGCCGCCGGGACGGTCGTCGACGTCGCGCAGCACGACGGCTCGGTGATCCGCCTGCGCAAGCTCGCGCCGGACTACGATCCGACCGACCGCATCAAGGTGATGAATTACCTGCAGGAGCGCGCCGCCGCGGGGGAGGTGGTGACGGGCCTGCTCTACCTCCATCCGGACGCGGCCGACCTCCACGAGCACCTGAATACCGTCGAGACCCCGCTTGGACGGTTGACCGAGCGCGAGCTGTGCCCGGGCAGCGTGGCGCTGGAGCGCATCAACGCCGCGCTGCGCTAAGTCCGTCATTCCCGCGGAGGCGGGAATCTAGGCGGTCACAGGGCGACTGGATCCCCGTCTTCACGGGGATGACGAGTGCTACCGAAGTTTGATGGCGAGCCCGTAGCAGAAGTAGCCGCTGCCCCATCCGCCGGTGTCGTTCACGCAGTGCAGGTTGATGACGCCGTCCGCCCCCACGTCGGCCGCCTTCGAGGTGAGGGCCGCGATCGCATCCGCCCGTTCGTTGTAGGTGGACACCCAGAAAGCCGAGTGCCACGTTTGCGTCCAGATGCGCTTCAGCACCGTGTAGCGGTCGAGGGTGAGCTGGGTCGCGTCGTACACGTGGACCCACACCGCATCCGCGGCAGCGGCGGGACCCGTCGCGGAGCAGAACGCCCAGGCGAGCGCTGCGGCTGCGATTCCGGCTCGTTTCATTGAGCGGATTATAGGTCTCCGCTATAGTCATGGACAGCCCCACCCATGGCCATACCGACCGCCAAGGCTGTCCAACCCAGGGCCGATCGCCGGCTCGAGCTGCCCGCGCTCCTCGCGGACCTCGCGGCGGACGGGCTGGTGCCGAAGGAAGCCGCCGACGAGCTCGCCGCGAACCGCCGCTTCGCGCGGGGCGACACGCACCCGCTGGTGGTGATCGCCGACCAGAAATGGAAGGACCCGCGCCAGCCGCGCAAGCTTCTGCACCTCGAGGCGCTCACCCAATGGCTCGCGGAAAAGGTCGATCTGCCCTACCTCCACATCGACCCGTTCAAGATCGACTTCGCGGTGGTGACGAAGACGATGTCGAGCGCCTATGCCGAGCGCTACCGCATCCTCCCGGTCGCGATCAACACGCGCGAGGTGACGATCGCGGTGTGCGAGCCGTACCTGCGCGAATGGGAAGAGCAGATCCGCCAGGTCACGCGGCTCGAGGTGAAGCGCGTCATCGCCAATCCCCTCGACATCCAGTCCTACCTCGTCGAGTTCTACAGCCTCGCGCGCTCGATCAAGGGCGCGAGCGCGAAGGACAAGGGCGCGATCACCGACATCGCCAACTTCGAGCAGCTCGTCCAGCTCGGGCGCAGCGGCAAGCTCGACGCCAACGACCAGCACATCGTCCACATCTGCGACTGGCTCTTCAACTACGCTTTCCAGGAGCGGGCGAGCGACATCCACCTCGAGCCGCGCCGCGAGGTGGGCAACGTGCGCTTCCGCATCGACGGCGCGCTGCACCAGGTGTACCAGATCCCGACGCCGGTGATGGCGGCGATGGTGAGCCGCATCAAGATCCTCGGGCGCATGGACGTGGTGGAGAAGCGGCGCCCGCAGGACGGACGGCTGAAGACGGTGACGCCGGACGCCGACGAGGTCGAACTGCGCCTGTCCACGATGCCGACCGCGTTCGGCGAAAAGCTCGTCATGCGGATCTTCAACCCCGAGCACCTGGTGAAGGGCTACAAGGAGCTCGGGTTCACGGAGGACGACGAGCGCAAGTGGAGCGAGATGGTGAGCAATCCCCACGGCATCATCCTCGTCACCGGCCCCACCGGCTCGGGCAAGACCACGACACTCTACTCGACGCTGAAGCAGCTCGCCGAGCCCGACGTCAACGTGTGCACCGTGGAGGACCCGATCGAGATGGTCGAGCCGGCCTTCAATCAGATGCAGGTGCAGCCCTCGATCGGGCTCGACTTCGCGAGCGGCATCCGCACCCTCATGCGCCAGGATCCGGACATCATCATGGTCGGCGAGATCCGCGATCTCGCGACCGCCGAGATGGCGATCCAGGCCGCGCTGACGGGCCACCTGGTGCTGTCCACGCTGCACACCAATGACGCGCCGTCGGCGATCACGCGGCTGCTCGACCTCGAGGTGCCTTCGTACCTGCTGCAATCGACGATCCTGGGCGTCATGGCGCAGCGGCTGCTGCGCACGCTGTGCCCGAACTGCAAGGAGCAGCACGACCTCGACGACTCCTCGTGGGAGCACCTGGTGTCCCCCTGGAAGGCCGCGAAGCCCAGGGACTCGACCTACGTCGCCAAGGGCTGCCTCGACTGCCGCATGACCGGCTACAGGGGGCGCGTCGGTATCTACGAGACGATGGTGATGGCACCCGAGCTGAGGAAGGCGATCACGCCCGAGACCGACCTCGCCGCGCTGCGCGACCTGGCGTACCGGGAGGGCATGCGGCCGCTGCGGATCGCAGGCGCGACGAAGGTGGCGGTCGGCCTCACCACGGTGGACGAGGTGCTGCAGACCGCGCCGCCGCCCTCGGGCGACCGCAGGCACCTTCCCCGGTAAGGAAACCCGTGACCGGTGAGTCGTGACGGGTCGCGAAAGTCAGCAAGAAACGGGTGGCGTGGCCGTGCCGTGCGCCGTATTCTCGCGGCCATGAAACCGCTCGATACCCCGCTTGAGGTCGTGCCAGACCGTGGTTCCGCCGCGCGCGACTACGAGCGCGTCGCGCGCGCGATCGGCTACCTCCGTCGCAATGCCTCCGGCCAGCCGGACCTCGCGGCGGCAGCGCGGCACCTGCACCTGAGCGAGCACCATTTCCAGCGCCTGTTTACGCGCTGGGCGGGCGTCAGCCCCAAGCGCTTCGTCCAGTACCTCACCCTCGAGGACGCCAAGGCCCGCCTCGGCGCGGCGCGCGGCGTGCTCGACGTCGCCGGCGCGGTCGGCCTGTCCGGCCCGGGGCGGCTGCACGACCTCTTCGTGACGCTGGAAGCCATGTCGCCGGGAGAATACAAGGCGGGCGGCGCGGGCCTTGCCATCCGCTACGGCGTGCACGACTCTCCGTTCGGCGCGGCGCTTATCGCGATCACCGCGCGCGGCGTCTGCGGATTGCACTTCGTCGACGGCGCGGCCGACGGCGTCGAGCGGCTGCGGCGCGACTGGCCCGGTGCCGAACTGCGCCGGGACCCGGCTGCCACCGCACCGCTTGCAGAACGCATGTTTCGCCCGCTGTCCTCTCCCCCGGGCCGCGCGCTGGCGCTCCTCGTCAAGGGAACCAATTTCCAGGTGAAAGCGTGGCGCGCGCTGCTCGAGCTTCCCATCGGCGCGCTTGCCACCTACAGCGACGTTGCCGCGCGGATCGGGGCCCCCGGGTCGGCGCGCGCGGTCGGCACGGCCATCGGCGCCAATCCCGTGGCGTGGCTGATTCCCTGTCACCGCGTGATCCGCGAGTCGGGGGCGCTCGGCGGCTACCGCTGGGGCGCAGAACGCAAGGCGGCCATGCTCGGCTGGGAGGCCGCTCACGCAGCGTGATGGGCAATGGGCAACGGCGGGTAATGGTATCTTCTGCGCATTACCCACTGCCCCTCGCCCATTGCCGATGAAAGACAGCCTCAAGCCGGGGCTCACCCACCGCTTCCAGCTCCGCATCCCGCCCACCAAGACGGTCCCGCACCTCTATCCGGAATCGCAGATGTTCGGCGAGATGCCGGAGGTGCTCGCCACCGGCTACCTGGTGGGGCTCGTGGAATGGGCCTGCATCGAGGCGCTGCGCCCGCATCTCGACTGGCCGCGCGAGCAGTCGCTCGGCACGCACGTCAATTTTTCCCATCTCGCCGCGACGCCGCCGGGACTGACGGTGACCGTGGACGTCCGCCTCGACGGGGTGGATGGCCGCAAGCTGAGATTTTCCATCACCGCGCACGACGGGGTGGACAAGATCACGGAAGGCACGCACGAGCGCGTTGTAATCGACAGCGCCCGCTTCACCGCCCGCGTGGCCGAGAAAGCGCGGACCGTCGCCCGCTAGGTCCGCCGCTCCGCGAGGCAAACACTCGAGGCATCCCGTCATGACGCAATCGGCGTACGTGCCCAAGGCCCAGGAAGCGCGCAACAAGGCCGTCGTTGAGCGCTATTTTCACGAGGTCCTGGACCAGAAACGGATCGACCTCATGCCGGAGCTTTGCGCGCGCGACGTCGTGCTGCACCGCCCGGGCGTCGACGTTGCCGGTCTCGACGCGGCGATGCAGCGCCTGCGCGGCGTGCTCCAGGACTACTCCGCCTTTTCCACCGAGCTCTCCGGCCTGATGGCGGAGGGCGACATGGTGTCGGTGCGCGTATCGCACCGCGCCCGCGTGCGTCCCCACGCCTTTCGCAGCCGGGCGGGGGACGTGAACCTCGCGCGAGAGCAGGCGCTCGACTGGACGGCGGTCGTGCAGTTCCGCCTGAAGGACGGCAAAATCGCCGAGGAGTGGGTGATGCGCGATGAGCTCGGCATGCTGCTCCAGATCGGGAACGTGACGGTCAGCCCATGATTCCCCCTGCCGGACCCCCGCTGCACGCGGGTGATCATGCAGTCCGGAGCCCGCGTGGATTAGAACGAACTTCAATTGACCGCGGATAACTGCCGATGAACGCGATGAATTTGCGCGTTGATCGCCCTCGGCGAGCGCGCCCTCCGCGGCGCCGCGCGCGCCTTGCGAAATCCGCACAATCGGGCCATGATTCGCATGGCGCCCGGAACTGCCCGCGGCGCGCGTAAGGGAGGGGCATCCAATGACAACAATCCGCGGCCGTTTTTCGCTCGTCTTTTTCCTGCTGGTCTCGTTGCTCGTTCACGCGCCGTTCGCCGCGGCGGCGGAGCCGCCCAAACTGAACGCCGCGGACACCGCGTGGATGCTCACATCATCGGTGCTCGTTCTTTTCATGACGCTCCCCGGGCTCGCGCTGTTCTATGCCGGGCTAGTGCGCATGAAGAACGTGCTTTCCGTGCTCATGCAGTGCTTTGCAATCACCTGCGTGGTCACCCTCGCATGGGTGGTTTTCGCGTATAGCATCGCGTTCGGGGACGGCGGCGCGAGCAATGCCTGGTACGGCGGATTCGCCAAATCCTTCATGTCCGGAGTCGACTTCAAGGCGATCAAGGGCACGATCCCGGAGACGGTGTTCGCGATGTTCCAGCTCACCTTCGCCATCATCACGCCGGCGCTCGTCCTCGGCGCCTACGCCGAGCGTGTGAAGTTCTCCGGCATGCTGCTGTTCAGCCTGCTCTGGCTGATCTTCGTTTACGCGCCGATCGCGCACTGGGTGTGGGGCGATGGCTGGCTGGGGAAGATGGGGATACTGGATTACGCGGGTGGCACCGTGGTGCACCTGAACGCGGGCATGGCGGCGCTGGTCTGCGCGCTGGTGCTGGGACCGCGCCGGGGATTTCCGGAAACGCCCATGCCGCCGCACAACCTCGCCATGACGGTGACGGGCGCGTGCATGCTATGGGTCGGCTGGTTCGGATTCAACGCGGGTAGCGCGCTTGCCGCCGACGACCGCGCGGGCATGGCGATGCTGGTCACGCACATCGGCGCGGCCACCGCAGCGTTCGCCTGGATGGTCTGCGAGTGGGTGCGCTACGGCAAGCCCTCGGTGCTCGGCGCCGTCACCGGCATGGTGGCGGGGTTGGGCACGATCACGCCGGCTTCGGGCTTCGTCGGGCCAATGGGCGCGCTCGTGATCGGCGCCGCTGCCGGCACCGCCTGCTTCTTCGCCACCAACTTTATGAAGCGGGCGCTCAACGTGGACGATTCGCTCGACGTGTTCCCGGTGCACGGGGTCGGCGGCGCGCTGGGCACGATTCTCACCGGCGTGTTCGTGGCGGCGACACTCGGCGGCGTCGGCTATCCCGAGAAAGTTACGATGGGCGACCAGGTGCTGGTGCAGTTCACCGGCGTGCTCGCGGTCGCGGTCTGGTCCGGCGTGGTCACCTGGGTCCTGCTCAAGGTAAGCGACGTGCTGGCCGGAATGCGCGTGCAGGCGGAGGAGGAAACCGAAGGCCTCGACACGGTTCTTCACAATGAAAAAGGCTACAACCTGTAAATCCGGGCGCAATCGCGCCGGATTTGCCTACGCGCGATCGAGGCGGACGCTTTGCGCCGTTCATCGCGCGTAATCATATCGGACGGGTGAAGGAATAAACGGGGGGTCCCGGCCGTTTGCCCCATCCAGAAACTCATAAGATCTTGCGGGGGCACGCAAGGCTCAGCCCATCAATTTACCGGAGGACACCATGTCACGAGTTTTCCACCTGCTCGCAAGCGCGGCGCTGACGGCCGCGGTTCTGGGCGGAACCACCCAGGCGCAGCAGCCGGCAGCCCATGCCGTCAAGCCACCGGTTTTTGCCACGACCAAGGTCGAGGGTACCGACAACGTCTACGTCTTCCGTTACCTCAACCGCCAGGCGATGTTTATCGTCACGTCGGCGGGCGTGATCGCGACGGACCCGATCGGCTACGGGTTTCCGGAGACGGGGGCGGCCTACCTGAGCGAGATCAAGAAAGTCACGAACCAGCCGATCAAGTACGTGATCTACAGCCACCACCATTTCGACCACATCGCGGGCGGCAAGCTGTTCAAGGACGGCGGCGCTACATTCATCGCGCACAAGAAAGTGAAGGATCGACTGGCCATCCTAAAGGATCCAAACACGGTGCTGCCCGACGAAACGTTCGAAAATAACCGGACGATCAAGCTCGGCGGGACCGTACTCGAGCTCACCTACCACGGGCTCAACCACTCCGACAGCACGATCGTCATGCGCCTGCCCAAGGAAAAGATCATATTCACCGTCGATACCGTTCCGGTGGGATCAGTGCCGGGACGCGGCATGATCGACTCCTATCCGCTCGAGTGGGAGCAGTTCCTGGGGCAGCTCTACGTGATGGACTGGGAGCGTATGATTCCGGGCCATCCCGGGCAACCGGGCGGACGCCTCGGCACCAAGAAGGACGTTCAGGACCAGCTTGCC
>JBOIEM010000211.1:0-7099 GCA_050741115.1 Burkholderiales bacterium | reverse complement strand
GGCCGGGGTCGTGCGGCAGCGTGGTCGTGATTTCGCGGCCGCCATAGCGGTAGACCACCGTGTAGCCTTTCACCACGTCGCGCGGCGTCCGGACGGTCCGGCACGGCTGCGCCGGCTGCGCAGAATCGGCCGGAGCGGGATCGCATTCCTGCCGCGACTCGATGACGCGCTCGACGATCGGCCCGACGGAAACGACCTCTGCCGTGTCGATCAGGTCGGGCCCCGCCCGGGCCACGCTCGCGTGGGCCAGCAGTATTGCCGCGACCAACCTCCCGTCCATGGCTGCGCTCCTTGCTCGATACCCGCAAACGATACCACCGGTCCCAGGCTGGAAAAAAGCCTGTTCGCGCCCCATGTTAAGCTGCATCATGAACCCTCATCACGGCACATTGCCCGCGGCGTTGCCGCAATCCGCCCCCGTGCCGCGTCGCCGCGAGTGGCGGGTGTTGCCGATGGTGCTGCCCTACCTGTGGGAATACCGGTGGCGCGTGGTGATCGCGCTCGCCTGCCTCATCAGCGCCAAGCTCGCCAATGTCGGGGTGCCGCTGGTGCTGAAAGAGGTGGTGGACTCGCTCGAGCCCGGGCGCGCGGTGATCGCGGTGCCCTTTGCCCTGCTCATCGCCTACGGCCTGCTGCGGCTCTCCACCACGCTCTTCGCGGAGCTGCGCGACGCGGTGTTCGTGCGCGTCGCCCAGCACGCGATCCGGCAGCTTGCCCTGACGGTGTTCCGGCACCTGCACTCGCTGTCGCTGCGCTTTCACCTCGAGCGCCAGACCGGCGGCATGTCGCGCGACATCGAGCGCGGCACGAACGGCGTCTCCACGCTGCTCACCTACCTGCTGTTCTCGATCGTTCCCGTGATCCTGGAATTCTGCCTGGTGGCCGCGGTGCTGTTCAGCAAGTTCGACTGGCGCTTCGTCGCCGTGACCTTCGCCGCGGTGGCGCTCTATCTCGTGTACACCTTCTACGTTTCCGAGTGGCGCATTGGCATCCGGCGGCGCGCCAACGAGCTCGATTCGCGGGCCAACACGCGCGCGATCGACAGCCTGCTCAACTACGAGACGGTCAAGTACTTCAACAACGAGGAGTACGAGGCGCGGCGCTACGACGAGAACCTGCGCAGCTACGAGCAGGCGGCGGTAAGAAGCGAGACCTCCCTCGGGCTGCTCAACGTCGGCCAGAGCCTGATCATCGCGGCGGCCGTGACCGCGTTGATGCTGCTGGCGGGGGAGGGCGTCGCCGCCGGCGCGCTGACCCTGGGCGACCTCGTGCTGGTCAACGCGCTTCTCATCCAGCTCTACATCCCGCTCAATTTCATGGGCATGGTCTACCGCGAGATCAAGCAGGCGCTGATCGACATGGACCGCATGTTCCGCCTGCTCGAGGAAAACCGCGAGATCGAGGACCGGCCGGGCGCAAGGCCCCTGCCGCAGGGAGGCGCGGTGATCCGCTTCGACCGCGTGAACTTCAGCTACGACGGCAAGCGGCAGATCCTGCGCGACCTGTCGTTCGAGGTGCCGGCGGGCGGCAAGGTGGCCGTGGTGGGCGCAAGCGGTGGGGGCAAGTCCACGCTCGCGCGCCTGCTCTATCGTTTCTACGACGTGAGCGGGGGCGCGGTGCGGGTGAACGGGGTGGACATCCGCGACGTGACGCAAACGAGCCTGCGCGCGGCGATCGGTATCGTGCCGCAGGACACCGTTCTCTTCAACGACACCATCTATTACAACATCCACTACGGCCGGCCGGAAGCGACGCGGGAGGAAGTGATCGCAGCGGCCCAGGCCGCGCACATCCACGATTTCATCCAGAGTCTGCCCGAGGGCTACGAGGCGACAGTCGGCGAGCGCGGCTTGAAGCTCTCCGGGGGCGAGAAGCAGCGCGTTGCCATCGCCCGCGCGATCCTCAAGAATCCGCGCATCCTGATCTTCGACGAGGCGACCTCCGCGCTGGACTCCCGATCGGAGAAGTCGATCCAGGCCGAGCTGAACCGCGTCGCGCGCGGGCACACCACGCTCGTCATCGCCCACCGCTTGTCCACGGTCATGGATGCAGACCAGATCCTGGTCATGGATAGAGGCCACATCGTCGAGCGCGGCACCCACCGCGAGCTGCTCGAGCGCGGCGGCCACTACGCCCAGATGTGGCTGCTGCAGCAGGAGGAAGAGGCGGAGCGCGCGAAGGCCGAGGGCGTCAGCCCGCGCGGGGAAAGGTGACGCGAACCACCGTCCCCTGACCGCCGGCGCCGGCTTCCAGCGTGACCTCCGCCCGATGACTCGAGGCGATCTCGCGCACGATGGCGAGCCCGAGCCCGCAGCCTTCCGTCCCGGTTCCAAGCACGCGGTAGAAGCGCTCGAACACGCGCGCCCGTTCCGGCTCGGGGATCCCGGGCCCGTTGTCCTCGACGCTCAGGCTGACGGCGGCGGGCGCGACGGTGACCCGCACCGTGACCTGCCCGCCCTGCTGCGTGTAGCGGATCGCATTGTCGAGCAGATTGCCGAGCATGTCCCGCACCAGGAACGGGTCGCCCGCGATCCAGGCGGCGCCGGCCTCGCCGTCGTAGCCGAGGTCGACACTGCGGGCGAGCGCCCGCGGCACCCATTCCGTGGTGGAGTCCCGCGCGAGCCGCGCGAGATCGAACCGCTCGACCGCGTGCCCGAGCTTCGCCCCGGGCTCCGCGCGCGCCAGCGACAGGAGCTGGTTGACGAGCCGCGCGCTCTGCTCGGTCGCCGTCTGCAGCCGCCTGAGCGTCTCGAGCACGTCGCCCGAGGGAGACTGGCGCAGCGCGAGCTCGGTCTGGGTCTTCAACCCGGCGATCGGCGTGCGCAGCTGGTGCGCGGCATCCGCGATGAACCGCTGCTGGGCCGAGATCGCGGTGGCGAGGCGCGCGAGGAGATCGTTCATCGCGTGGATCAGCGGCCGTACCTCCTGCGGCGCCTGCTCCTCGGAAAGCGCGGAAAGATCGCGGTGCGAGCGGCTTTCGATTTCCCGGCGGAGCGTCGAGAGTGGCGCGAGGCCGCGGCCCACTCCGTACCAGACCGCAAGCCCCGCAAGCAGTATCAGGATCCCCTGCGGCAGCGCCATGCGCAGGATGATCTGGCGCGCGAAGTCGTCGCGCGCCGTGAAGCGCTCGGCGACATGGATCTGCACGGCGCCCCTGCCGGTCCCCGGCTCCACGGGCGCGCGCAGCGCCACGGCGCGGATCTCGAGGCCGCGGAACTCCTCGTCGTAGTAGCGCACCCGGTCGGCCGTCGTCTCGGGAGCCTCGGCGGGGGGGCGCGGCAGATCCGGCTCGCCGCTGATGAATTCGTCGGCGGGACCCGTCACCAGGTAATAGAGGCCGCCCGATTCGCGGGTCTGCAGGATCTGGAGCGCCACTTCCGGCAGATCCACGTAGAGCCGGTCGTTGATGACCTTGACCTGGCGGCTGATGTCGAGGGCCGCCTCCAGCAACGCGCGGTCGTAGGCGAGGTTGACGAAGCGCTTGGCGATGTCGTAGTCGATGACCGTGCTGACCGACCACAGGACGAACAGCGGTCCGGCGAGCCAGGCGATCAACTGGCGCCGCAGCGTCCTAGTCTTGGAACCTATCTTGACAGTGGGCACGTGTGCGACGGAGGCGATGTGGGATGCAGCTTTAGGAGGATAGCCCGCAGCAATATGTCGATATTGCAAGGGTTCCCGACAACAAGATGCGCCCAGATCGCCCCGTCCCTTCGGGTTGCGGCCAGGACGGGCGTCTGCTTTGTTGCCCGGCTTGACCCTATCGACATAGGGCCTGCGCCATGCGCCTCGCATCCATCCCGTCTTGGCCACAACGCATCACGTGCCCGCTGTCAAGATAGGTTCCTGTCATGCGCCGGCTTCTCCAGCAGATAGCCCAGCCCGCGGATGGTGCGAATGGTGACCCCCGCGGGTTCCAGCTTGCGCCGCAGACGGTGAACGTAGACCTCGATGGCGTTGGCGCTCACTTCCTCGTCCCAGCCGTAGAGCTCCTCGGCGAGCTGATCCTTGTTCACGACGCGTCCGCTGCGCAGCATCAGCACTTCGAGGACCCCGATTTCGCGCGCGGAGAGCTCGAGCGGCTCGCCGGCCAGCAGGGCGCGCCGGCCGGCGGTATCGAGCGTGAGCGCGCCGTGGGTGAGCAGCGAGCCGCCGCCCGACTGGCCGCGCCGGATGAGCGCCCGCACGCGCGCTTCCAGCTCGGGCAGGTCGAACGGCTTGGTAAGGTAGTCGTCGGCGCCCAGGTCGAGTCCCTTCACCCGGTCCTCGAGCGAATCGAGCGCGGTGAGTATCAGCACCGGCGTCTTCGAGCCGCGGCGCCGCAGCCGCCGCAGGACTTCGTAGCCGTCCAGCCGGGGCAGCCCGAGGTCGAGGATCACGAGGTCGTAGGCTCCGGCGGAGAGGATGTGATCGGCCTCGCCGCCGTCCGCTGCGGAGTCCACGGCGTAATCGGCGCTCCGCAGGGAGCGGACGAGCCCGTCGGAGAGCACCGGATCGTCTTCGACGATGAGGACGCGCATGGAGGGTCGGTCAGCAGATAGAGCAGGCAGTGGGCAGTGCGCAGACAGACGATATCAAATTCGCCGCTCACCGCTTACCGGCAATCGATTCCCGGGCCTTGAACCGCGCAGCCGTCGTTCTCCGTAAGGTTGGCGTAAGGGAGGGTGGATAGCCTTCACGGGTAAATGCGGGATGCTCAGCTTCAAGTCCCGCGCGGGTGCGCCGGTTGCGCAGACTTTCCTCCTCGGAGGCCTGGCAGTTGCAACCGCCTGTGCTGAGCGGGTAGTTGTAGGGCCTCTTTAACCTCCGCCGGGACAATCCAAACTGTCCCGCGCGGAGTTTTTTTGGCTGGCCGTACCGTTGCGGCGGTGAGCCGCGCTCCTCGGCCACTCCCGGGAAATTTCCTCAAAAAAGCGGCCGGTCTCCGTGTATTAGGTCACAAAGTTACGAACCACTTGAAAGTTTTCCGCTAACCCTGTATTTTTGATGCGTAATTCAGTGGCGTAGGCGATCCAGGGAGGGTCATTTGGGCGGAAGGCTACTAGCGTTGGTGGCAGGCTGCGTGCTTGCTGCCCATGCATTCGCGGCGCAACAGGCCGCCATCGAGCGGCGGCACGGTCCCAGCATCGCTGCGAGGGCGGGAGGCGGACTTCACCTCAAGTCGACCAGCGCCCTCGTCCTCGACCAGGCGGGCCAGCGCGTCCTCTACGCCAAGAACATCGACTGGGTGGTTCCGGTCGCGTCGATCACCAAGCTCATGTCCGCGCTGGTGGTGCTCGATTCCGGCCTGCCGCTCGATGAGCCCATCAAGATCACGCAAGACGACCGGGACGGGCTCAAGGGCACCCGCTCGCGGCTCGTGGTCGGCATGTCGGTTACGCGCGACGACCTGCTGCGCCTCGCGCTGATGGCCTCAGAAAACCGCGCGGCCGCGGCGCTGGCGCGCGCCCATCCCGGCGGCACCCCTGCGTTCGTGGAGGCGATGAACCGCAAGGCAGCCGAGCTCGGCATGTGGCACAGCCGCTTCGTTGACGGGACCGGCCTCTCGAGCGGGAACGTCTCGAACGCGCAGGATCTGTCGCGGCTGGTGGGCGCCGCGTACCGCCACCCCCTGATACGCCAGTACACGACCGACAGCCAGCACACCGTGCGGCTCGCCAATGGCCGCAAGATGGAGTTCAGGAACTCGAACCGGCTGGTGCGGAACTCCGGCTGGGAAATCGGCCTGTCCAAGACCGGCTATATCAGCGAGGCCGGGCGCTGCCTGGTGATGCAGGCACAGATTGCCGACACGCCGGTGATCATCGTCCTGCTCGATTCGTGGGGTCATCTCACCCGCATGGGCGACGCCAACCGCATCAAGAAGTGGATGGAGAGCAACGGGTCGCGCCAACCGGCCGGCTGATGCGTTGAGCGCCGCCTATTCCTTTTACGACCTCCATTCCGAGGCGGACCGCTTTCTCGATGACGTGATGGACGGCCTCGCGCGGCCGCAGAAGGACCTGCCGCCCAAGTATTTCTACGACGCGCAGGGGTGCGCGCTGTTCGATGCGATCTGCGCTCTGCCGGAGTACTACCTCACCCGCGCCGAAATCGCGTTAATGCGCGCTCACGTCGGCGACATGGCCCGGCACCTCGGGCCGGGGTGCGCGTTGATCGAGTTCGGCAGCGGCAGCGGCCACAAGACCCGCATCCTGATCGCCACGATCCGTCCCGTGGCCTACGTTCCAGTCGACATCGCGCGCGCGCAGTTGAACGCCACCGCCGCGGAGATCGCACGCGAATTCCCGCAACTGCAGGTCGTTGCGGTGTGCGCGGACTATTCGCGTCCCCTCGCATTGCCGGAACTCGACGGTCTCGGCGCCCGCCGCCGCGTCGTCTACTTCCCGGGCTCCACCATCGGCAATCTCACCCCGGCCGAGGCCATCGGGTTTCTGGCGGGCGCGCGCGAGCTGCTGGGCAGTGGAGGGGGATTCCTGATCGGCGTCGATCTCAAGAAGGACCGGGGCCGGCTCGACGCAGCTTACAACGACGCGCGCGGCGTCACCGCCGCATTCAACCTGAATCTCCTCGCCCGGATCAACCGCGAGCTCGGCGCGGACTTCGATCTTTCGGCATTTCGCCATCGCGCCTTCTACGACGAGAAGAGCGGGCGCATCGAGATGCACCTGGAGAGCGCGAAGTCACAGGTCGTCACGGTCGGCGGCCGCGGCATCGCCTTCCGCAAGGGCGAAACCATACACACCGAGAATTCCTACAAATACTCGGTCCGCGAGTTTCAGGACCTCGCCGCGAGCGCGGGTCTTGCACCGGCCGAGTGCTGGATGGACCCCGATCGGCTCTTCAGCGTTCATTATCTGGTCGTGCCCTGAGCCGCGTGCCGCGCCCCTCGTTGACCGGGGCGGACTAACCCGATTAAATGGCTCCGGAACTGCCGGTTTCGCGAGCGAGGGGGTCAGGTCATGAAAACGGGCATCGCGTTCATGCTGGCTGCGCTGACTGCAGCGCTGGCGCAGCCGGCGTCGGCGCAGTCTTATCCGGTCCGGCCGATTCGCCTCATCATCGCGGTGCCGCCGGGCGGGGCGGCGGATTTCACCGC
>JBOIEM010000210.1:0-5847 GCA_050741115.1 Burkholderiales bacterium | reverse complement strand
GTGCCTGCCGCCCTGTCCCGTGGACTGCATCGCGATGGTCGAGAGCGGCGAAGCCTGGACGCACGAGGTGCGCCTCGCGCGCGCCGCCCAGTACCGGCGGCGCTACCGGGCGAGAATGGAGCGGCTCGAACGCACCCGCGCGCTACAGTCGAGTACGGGGCGCAAAATGGCCAGAGCGCGCGGCAAGCAGGCGACGATCGCTCGCGTCGTTGAACGCGCCCGCAAGAGATTGCGCGACCGCTGATCAGCGGCCGAAGATGCCGCGCAGGACGCCGCCGCCCCCGCCGGGCAGGAGGCTCCCTCCCGAGGGTATCGTGGTTCCGCCTTCCTCCTGCTGCTGGAGCGCGCGAGCGCCCTCGACCGTCGCGGGTTTCGCCGCGGCCGGCGGCGGCGTCTTGGGATCCACCGGGCGGATGGCAGGCTCCTTGCCGGCCGGCAGCACGGCCACGCGCGGCGCCAGCGCATCGCCCAGCTGCGTCAGGCGCTCGCCCGGCGCCGGGTGCGTCTTGAAGAGAAGCGCGAGCGAGGCGTCGTCCGCCGCCCGCGCCGCGAGCAGGTGGAGGACCTCGACCAGGCCGTACGGGCTGTAGCCGGCGCGCGCGGCGAGCACGACGCCGATCCGGTCCGCCTCGAACTCCGCGCTCTTGTCGAGCCCGCGCGCCAGTACCTCCGCGCCGCTGCCGATCAGGTTGTTGACGAGGAGGCCGCGGTCGCTGCGCTGGACCGCCCTCGCGCCGGCGGAAATGGCGGCGCTCTGCTGCATCACCTTGACGTGGTGGCGCTGCACGATGTGGCCGATCTCGTGCCCGAGCACGCCCGCGAGCTGCGCCTCGCTCGCGAGCATCTCGTAGAGCCCGCGCGTGATCAGCACGTAGCCGCCGGGCGCGGCGAATGCGTTGACCGAGGCGGTATCGAGCACGCCGAAGTGCCACGGCAGATCAGGGCGCTCGGACTGCATCGCAATCCAGCGCCCGACGCGGTTGACGTAGGCCTGCAGCTCGGGATCGGGCACGAGGGGCGCCGCCCCCAGTGTACGGCCCGCCACCTCGCGGCCCACTGCGATCTCATCGGGCTCCGCGAGGTCGGTAGTGGCCGTCCTCAGGTCCCGGCCGATGTCGAAGATGCGTCCGAGGTCGATCGAGGCCGCGCCCGCGTAGCCGGAGATTGCGGCCATCAGCAGGGCGGCAACCCCGTTCCTGACGGAATGGATCATTTCTTCGCGTCCATGTAGTCAATGCTCGCGGGCGCGAGCCCCGACGCGCGCGCGCCGCGTTCCGCCGCCTCTTTGGTGACGACATAGCGGTCCAGCAGCTTTATCTGGTCGGCACTGAAGCTCGCCTGCCTGAGGTCCTCTTCCTCGATGCCGCGGATGCCGATCGTGCTCGTGACGCTCACGCTGCGCCGCGGGCCAAACAGCCGTCCCGCGGCGGAGCCGGCGCCCGAATCGCCCGTGCCCGCCTGCTGGCTCGGGAAGCGCACGTTGAAGGAAAACAGCCAGCCGCTGCCCGCCGGCGTCTTGAGGTTGAGCCACGCCCCCTGCTTGCCGATCACCTCGCCGGTCGCTCCGAGCTTCAACTGCGTCATTTGGGACGAATCGAGCCGCGGCTCGGCATAGAGGGGAGAATCGCGCTCGAGCGTGACCTGCTGCGCCGCCGCCGGGACGGCCGCCGCCAGAGCCACGACCAGCGTCACGCTCAGCGGCAGCAGTGCACGCCCCGTTGAAATCCTGATTCCGCTGGTGCTCCGAGCCATTTTGCAGTCCCGCGAATTCCTCGACGATTATAATGAGCGGCGACCCGGTCCGCCATTGCCGGCCGTGCTTCCCGCCTTGCCGGGTGCGCTACGCGCGGGGGACACCCGGAACGCGGCTGCATGAAGCCTGACAGAATCCGCAGCATATTCACCCTGTTGCGTGCCGCGAACCCCGCGCCGCGCAGCGAGCTCGTCTACGCCTCGCCGTTCGAGCTCCTGGTGTCGGTCGTGCTCTCCGCGCAGGCGACCGACAAGAGCGTGAACCTCGCGACCCCCGCTCTCTTCCAGGTGGCGAACCGTCCCGAGGCCATGCTCAGGCTCGGCCGCAGGGGGCTCGAGCGCCACATCCGGCGCATCGGGCTCTACCGGACCAAGGCGAAAAATCTGATCGCGGCGTGCAAGCTGCTCCTGGAGCGGCACGGCGGCGAGGTGCCGCGCACGCGCGAGGAGCTGGAGCGCCTGCCCGGGGTGGGCCGCAAGACCGCGAACGTGATCCTCAATACCGCCTTCGGCCATCCCACGATCGCGGTGGACACCCACATCTTCAGGGTCGCGAACCGCACCGGCATCGCGCGCGGCAGGAACGTGCTGGAGGTGGAGAAGCGGCTGTTCAAGGCGGTGCCGGACGAGTTCAAGCCCGACGCGCACCACTGGCTGATCCTGCACGGGCGCTACGTCTGCAAGGCGCGAAAGCCCGACTGCCCGAAGTGCCTGATTCGCGATCTGTGCGAATACAAGCACAAGACCCTGGTCACTAGTATTTGGTGACGAGCCCCCTCTGGCTCGAATAGAACGCCGCGAGATCCTCGATATCGCGCTGCGTGAGATTTGCGACGAGGGGCGCCATGACCGGGCTCTTGCGCGCGCCCGACTTGTAGTCCTTCAGCGCCTTCAGCAGGTAATCGTAGTGCTGGCCCGCGATCTTCGGGAAATCGTGCACGGGGCTGTTGCCGTCAGGGCCGTGGCACGCCACGCAGGTCTGGGACTTCTTCTTGCCGGCATCGGCGTCGCCAGCGAGAGCGGGCGCGCTCATCGCGATCATCAGGCAGCACACCCCAGGAACAGTTCTGTTCATCATGGCCGTCCTTACTTGGCAGCCGATTTCATCGCGTCGGACGCGTAGTAGGCCGCGAGATCGGCCATGTCCTGGTAAGACAGGCCCGCCGCGATCGCGCGCATCGTCGGGTGGCTGCGGTTTCCGGCCCTGTACTCCTGCAACGCCTTGACGATGTACGCGGCCACGAGCGCACCCGCCGAAATGATGCGAAGGAGCAGTGTCGGGATTTTCATGTCGTGGCTACTCGTGGAAGTCGGCCGCGGGGGATTATGCCGAAAATCGTCCGCGCGGCATCCGCTCATTCGGTGACCGCCTCCTGCGCCGGCGGTGAGCCCTGCGTGCGGTATCCGCGCAGCATGGCGCCGACGATGATCACGCCACCGACCAGCAGGGCGAGCACGAGGAAAGCGAAGCTCGCCGTCTGCAGCCACGCCATGGTTTGCGGCCCGAGATCCATCTGCCCGAGTTGCGTGAGATACACCGGCACCACCAGGCCGCGGCTGACCGCCACGATCAGCATGATCGCGGCCATCACCACCTTGATCAGATAGGGTTTTACAAATGTGGTGCCGATTGCCCCGAGCTGGATGCCGAAAAGGGATCCCGCAAGGAGTATCAGGGCGAGGCGGATGTCCACCAGCCCGTGCAGGGCGTACTTGATCGTGCCGCCGAATCCCATCACGAACGCGATCACCAGCTCGGTCGCGCTCGCGACGAGGCCCGGCGCCCCCAGGACGTACATCATTCCCGGCACGCCGATGAAACCGCCCACCGCGATGATCGACGCCAGCAGCCCGGTGGCGAAGCCGAGCGGCAGCGTGAAGAGAGCCGATACCCGGACGTTCGCCGTCCTGAAGTGCATCATGGTCCCGGGTATCTCCACCGATTGCGCCCAGCGCGCAAGCCGCGAGACCCGGTCCTGCTCGTCGGAACGGCCCGAACGATAAAGCGTGACTGCGTCGTGCAGGACGAAGCCGCCGACGATCGTGAGCACGATGACGAAGGCGAGACTCACGTAGAGGTTCGAGCCCGGATCGCCGAAGCTCTCCTTGATCTCACGCTGGATGTCCGCGCCGAGCCACACGCCGACGGCCGCGGAGGCCGCCATCACGAGCCCGAGCTTGACGTCGACGTGCCCGAACTTGTTGCGCTGGTAGGCGCCGACCAGCGCCTTGGGGAACTTGTGGCACAGGTTGCTCGCCACGGCGACGACGCCGGGCACGCCCATGCTCATCATGGCCGGCGTCAGCACGAAAGCGCCGCCCGATCCGATGAACCCGCTCACCAGGCCGCCGATGAAACCGATCGCGAGCAGGGCGAGCACGTTGCCGAGCTGCAGATCGATGAACTGGATCGCCGTGGGATCCATTGCTATTTCTTCCTGCCCCTGATGCCCAGAACTTCCCAGAAACTGGCGGTGAACGCCCCGTGCGCGAAGGAGAACACTAACGCGGCTATGACCGGCAGAGCCGGGTACCATCCATCGGTGCGCGTGAAGGCCGCGAGTATCTCCCGTTCGTAAAGGTAAAGCAGAAGATAGAGCGAGCCGGAGACGAGGCCTGACGCGATCAATTGCAGATAAGGTCGGGAGCGCTCCACGCCATTCAGCCTCACCGTGAATCATAGCAAATACGCGGTGACCGCACCCCTGCGCCGCTATAATGAGCGCTCGCGTCATGGCCCACCGCCTCACGAAGATCTACACCCGCACCGGCGACGGCGGCACGACCGGCCTCGCCGACGGCTCGCGCGTCGCGAAGGACGCGCCGCGCATCGAGGCGATCGGCGCGGTGGACGAGCTGAACAGCGCGCTCGGCGTGCTGCTCGCGGAGAACCTGCCGGACGCGGTGCGCACCTGCCTCGACGAGGTTCAGAACGACCTGCTCGACCTGGGCGGGGAATTGAGCGTGCCCGGACACCTCATCATGAGCAAGTCCCACGTCGAGCGGCTCGAGCGCGAGCTCGACCGCATCAACTCCGGCCTCTCGCCGCTCAAGGACTTCATCCTGCCGGGGGGCTCGCGCGCGGCGGCGCTCACCCACGCTGCCCGCGCGGTGTGCCGCCGCGCCGAACGGCGGGTGGTCACGCTTTCCCGCAGGCAGAAGGTCGCGCCGGCGCTGCAGAGCTACCTGAACCGGCTGTCCGACCTGCTTTTCGTCGTCGCGCGCACGCTCAACCGGGCGGCGGGCCGGCCCGACGTGCTTTGGCAACAGGGAAAGAACCGGTGACAGGCGACCGCCCTGCTCCTGACCCCCTCGCTGCCCGGCTCGCGGAGCTGCTGGCCCAGGCCGCGCTGCAGAACCAGCGCGCGTTCGCGGAGCTGTACGAGCTGACCGCGGCGAAACTGTTCGGGGTCGCGCTACGTATATTGAGGAGACAGGACTGGGCCGAAGAGGTCCTGCAGGAGTGCTATGTCAGCATCTGGAACCACGCCGGGAATTACGCCGTGCAGAAGAGCGCGCCGCTCACCTGGATGACCAGCATCGTGCGCAACCGCTCGCTCGACTGGCTGCGCCGGCCGCAGCAGGAGGCGACCGGCGAGGAATACGACATTGCGGCGGAGGCGTGGCAGGACGACTCGCCGGGGCCGCTGGAGCTCCTGGTGGCCTCGAGCGAAGCGGCCGACCTGGCGCGCTGCCTGCGGCAGCTGGACGCGAAGCAGCGCCAGAGCATCATGCTCGCGTTCTTTCACGGGCTCAGCCACTCGGAGCTCGCGGGCCACATGAAGCAGCCGCTCGGCACCGTCAAGACCTGGGTGAGGCGCGGCCTCGAGCGCCTGAGGGGCTGCCTCGGCGAGGCGGCCTGAGACTCAGACAAACATGGCTTCGTATACAAATCCGCAACTGCGCGAGAAGCTGGCGGCCGAGTACGTGATCGGCACGCTGCGCGGGCGCGCCCGCGCGCGCTTCCAGGCGCTGCAGCGCTACGACCCGGACCTGCGGCGGATCGTGGCGGATTGGGAGGCGCGGCTGACGCCGCTCGCGGCGGCAGCGGGCGCGATCCCGCCGCCGGCACGCGTCCGGCGGGCGGTGGCGAGG
>JBOIEM010000209.1:0-4772 GCA_050741115.1 Burkholderiales bacterium | reverse complement strand
TGCGCGCACCTCTCCGCCTACGGGCGCACCGGCCCGCGCGCTGGCTGGCCGGGATTCGACTATCTCATGCAGGCGGAGGCGGGCTACTTCTCGCTGACCGGGGAGCCCGGAACGCCGCCGGCCCGCTTCGGGCTTTCGATCGTGGACCTCATGTCGGGGCTCGGCCTCGCCTACGCGCTGCTCGCGGCGCTCACTTCGGCGCGCGCGACCGGTGTCGGGCGCGACATCGACGTGAGCCTGTTCGACGTTGCGCTGTTCAACACCTGCTACCTCGCCACGTGGTACCTGAACGAGGGCGTGGTCACCGGGCGTCTGCCGCGCTCGGCGCATCCCGCGCTGACGCCGTGCCAGCTCTATCGCACGCGGGACGGCTGGATCTACATCATGTGCAACAAGGAGAAGTTCTGGCCGGCGCTGTGCGCAAAGCTCGAACGCCCCGAGTGGGGCGAGGATGCGCGCTTTCGGCGGTTTCCCGATCGCCTGCGTCACCGCGATACCCTGACCGAAATGCTCGACCGGGAGCTCGAGCAGCGGACGACAGGCGAGTGGCTCGCGCGCTTCGCGGGCACGGTGCCGGCGGCGCCGATCCATGACCTGGCGCAGGCTCTCGACAATCCGTTCGTGACCGAGCACGGCCGGCTGCAGACGCTGCCGCACGCGGCACGGGGGTCCTACCGCATGGTGGCGTCCCCGGTGCGGTGCGCGGGCGAGGAGCCGCCGGCGCGCCCGGCGCCCGCGCTCGGCGAGCACACCGAGTCCGTGCTGCGCGAAATCGGCTACGATGGCGCGCGCATCCGCGCGTTGCGGAGCGCGAAGGTCATTTGAATGGGCGGTAGCGAGTGACGAGTTTCACAACGGATAACGCGGCACGGCGCGACTACCGGCTCATTGAGGTGCGCCCGATCGCCGGCGCGCTCGGCGCCGAGATCGAGGGCGTGGACGCCGCGCGGCCGTTGGGGGCCGAACTCGTCGCGGAGATTCGCCAGGCGTTCCTCGACCATCTCGTGATATTTTTTCGTGGGCAGAAACTCACCCCGCAGGCGCAGCTCGGCTTCGCGCAGCGCTTCGGGCAGCCGATGGAGTACCCGCAGCTGAAGGGGCTGCCCGGATGTCCGCTCATCACGCCGGTCGTCAAGCTCGAGCACGAGCGCGTGAATTTCGGCGGCATCTGGCATTCCGATACGACCTACCTCGAGCGCCCGCCCATGGCGAGCATGCTCTACGCGATCGAAATCCCGCCGTACGGCGGGGACACGCTGTTCGCAAACCAGTACCTCGCCTACGCGACGCTGTCGGAAGGCTACCGGAAAATGCTCGACGGGCTCATCGGCGTGAGCAGCTCGCTCAAGGCCGATGCCTCGCGCACCCGGGAAGACCGGCTAGGCGCGGCGGGCGCGGAGCACAAGGCATTGACCGCGGAGCATCCCGCCGTCCGCACCCATCCGGAGACGGAGCGAAAGGCGCTCTACGTCAACGTCGGGCACACAACGCACTTCAAGGGCCTGACCGAGGAGGAGAGCCGGCCGCTGCTCGATTACCTCTTTCAGCATCTGGCCCGCCCGGAGTTCACCTGCCGCTTCCAATGGGAGCCGGGCGCGCTCGCGTTCTGGGACAACCGTTGCACCCAGCACAACCCGGTAAACGACTACCACGGGTTCCGGCGGGTGATGCACCGCGTCACGCTGGCGGGCGACCGGCCCGTCTGAGCCGCGTCCGGCGCGGTTTCGCCGCGGCACGGCAAGCGCCTGTTTTCGCGGGCGAAATTCCGCGAATCCGCTTCAGTTCAAGGCCTTATCGTGGTATCCTCGCGCGTTGGACTCGGGACCCGGGAAGCAAGGGAAGCTGAATGGCGGTTGAGCGTACGTTGTCCATCATCAAGCCCGACGCCGTGGCCAGGAACGTGATCGGAAGGATCTACACCCGTTTCGAGGATGCCGGATTGAAGATCGTCGCCGCGCGCATGACCTGGCTCTCGCGCGCCGAGGCCGAGGGCTTTTACGCGGTGCACAAGAACCGGCCGTTCTTCAAGGAACTCGTGGATTTCATGAGTTCCGGCCCGGTGGTGATTCAGGTGCTGGAAGGCGAGGATGCAATCCAGAGGAACCGCGATGTGATGGGCGCGACCGACCCCAGGAAGGCGGCGAAGGGCACTATCCGCGCCGATTTCGCTCAAAGCATAGACGCCAACGCGGTGCACGGCTCGGACTCGCCGCAGACCGCGGCCGCGGAGATCGCCTACTTTTTCCCCAAACACGAAATCTACTCGCGCTGAGCGCCTTGCCGCCATGACTGTCAATCTGATCGGGCTCGACCAGGAGGCATTGCGCGGCTTTTGCGCCGGGCTCGGCGAGAAGCCGTTCCGCGCGCGCCAGTTGTTGCGGTGGATCCACAATGCCGGGGTGGACGATTTCGGCGCCATGACCGACATGTCGAGGACGCTGCGCGAGCGTCTCGCGCAAAGCGCGTCGATCGTCGCGCCGCGCGTGCTGCGCGACACCACCGCCGCCGACGGCACGCGCAAATGGCTGCTCGACGTGGGTACCGGCAACGCGATCGAATCGGTGTTCATACCGGAATCCAACAGGGGCACGCTCTGCATCTCCTCGCAGGCGGGCTGCGCGCTCGAGTGCTCGTTCTGCTCGACCGGCAAGCAGGGCTTCAACCGCAATCTCAGCGTGGAGGAGATCATCGGCCAGCTCTGGCTCGCGTCACGCGCTCTTCGATCGCGCGACGCGTTCGCGGCAGGATCCAGGACGGCGCAAAGCGCCGTGGGTCGATCAGGCCAAAGTGATCATGGGGAAAGGCCGATCAGCAACGTCGTGATGATGGGCATGGGCGAGCCGCTCGCCAATTTCGAGAACGTCGCGGCGGCGATGCGGCTCATGCTCGACGATTCCGCCTACGGCCTCTCGCGCCGGCGCGTCACGGTTTCGACGGCGGGCCTCGTGCCCGGCATCGACCGCCTGCGCGAGGCGTGCCCGGTCGCCCTGGCGGTGTCGCTGCACGCGCCGGACGACGCACTGCGGGACGAGCTGGTCCCGATCAACCGCAAATACCCGATTCGGGAGCTGCTGGCGGCGTGCCTGCGCTACCTGCCGAAGGCGCCGCGCGATTTCGTGACCTTCGAGTACGTGATGCTTGACGGCGTGAACGACAGCGTCGCTCAGGCTCGAGCGCTCGCCGCGCTGGTGCGCGAGGTGCCGTGCAAGATCAACCTGATCCCGTTCAACCCGTTCCCCGGCGTCGGCTACCGGCGCTCGAGCCCGGAGGCGATCGCCCGCTTCCGCGACGTGCTGATGCAGGCGGGGCTCGTCGCGACCGTCCGCAAGACCCGTGGCGACGACATCGCCGCGGCGTGCGGGCAGCTCGCGGGGCGCGTGCAGGACCGCACCCGCCGCACGGCGGGCCGCCAGCAGGAGCTCGCCCCATGAGGATGGCCGGCGCGGCGGTGGTGGCGGCGTGCGTGATCCTGTCGGGTTGCGCCTCGCATCCGGCGGACGAATCGGGCCTGAAGCCCGCCACCCCCACCACCGGCGAGGAAACCAACGAGCGCATGCGGGCGCGCATCCACACGGAGCTCGCCGCGAATTATTTCGGCATCGGCAATGTGGGGGTCGCGCTCGAAGAGGTGCAGGAGGCGTTGCGCGCCGACCGCAACTACGGTCCGGCGTACAACGTCGCGGGCCTGGTGTACGCGCAGTTGAAGGAGGACCGCCTGGCCGAGGAGAGCTTTCAGCGCGCGCTCGGCATCAACCCGTCCGACTCCGACGCGCACCACAACTACGGCATGTTCCTGTGCCAGCGCAAGCAGGAGCGCGAGGCGATCCGGCACTTCATGATGGCGGTGCGCAATCCCCTCTACTCGACGCCCGATCGCTCCTACATCAACGCGGGCATGTGCGCGCGCCGCAGCGGCGACGCGGCGGGCGCCGCGGAGTTCTTCGGGCTCGCGCTCAAGCTGCGGCCGGACCAGCCCCAAGCCCTGTACCATATGGCGGACCTGTCCTATGCGCGGGGCGATTTCGCCGAGGCGAAGAGCTATCTCGGGCGCTTTACGCAGGTCGCGTCGGCGACCGCGGAAGTGCTGTGGCTCGGCGTGCGCGTCGAGCGCCGGCTGGGGGACCGCAATTCCGAGGCGAGCTACGCGCTGCAGCTGCGCAACCGGTTTCCGAATTCACGGGAGGCCCGCGCGCTCCTGGCGGGCCAGTATGAATGATTGATGCCGGCGACATTCGCGCGCCGGCCGCACCCGGGGCCGACTCCGCGCCGAACCTGCGGTTGAGCGAGGCGCGGCAGGCGCAGAACCTGACCACCGCGGACGTTGCGCGCCGCCTGAAGCTCTCGGTCTGGCAGATCGAGGCGCTGGAATCGGGCCAGTATCACCAGCTGCCCGGGCCGATGTTCGTGCGCGGCTTCATCCGCAACTACGCGCGGCTGCTCGGGCTCGACCCGGAGGAGCTGGCGAACGCGGTCAGCAGCCTCCTTCCCCAGCCCGCTCCGCCCCCCGACAACCCACCGTCCCGGGACATCCCGTTTCCACGCGGGGGGCGCCGGCGTTGGCCGCGATTCGCCGTGCCCGCGGCGGCGCTCGTCGCCCTGCTCGCGGTCTACGAGTTCTACTTCAGTGACGCGACCGACACCGTTGCGACACCGTCCGGCCGGCTTGCGGCGCTTCCGTCCCCGCAGGAGCCGCGGCCGTCGGCCCCGGCCAAGAAGCCGCGGGAGACTCAGGCAAGCCAGCCGGCCGCCGCCGCAGCGCCGTCCCCGCAGGC
>JBOIEM010000208.1:0-9432 GCA_050741115.1 Burkholderiales bacterium | reverse complement strand
GTCGAGGTGGCGAAGATGCGCGAGCACGGGCGCGAGATCGTCATGATCGGGCACCGCGGCCATCCCGAAGTCGAGGGCACCATGGGCCAGAGCGCGGGCGGCATGTACCTGG
Organism: Burkholderiales bacterium; assembly: GCA_050741115.1. Classification (GTDB taxonomy): domain Bacteria; phylum Pseudomonadota; class Gammaproteobacteria; order Burkholderiales; family SG8-41; genus SG8-41. Next base: position 9,320 of record JBOIEM010000208.1, on the reverse strand, counting down.
TGGAGGGGCCCGAGGACGTGCCGCAGCTCAGGGTGAAGGACGAGAAGAACCTCGCCTTCGTGACCCAGACCACGCTGTCGGTCGACGACGCGCAGCAGACGATCAACGCCCTCAAGGCGCGCTTCCCCGGCATCATCGGGCCGAAAAAGGACGACATCTGTTACGCGACGCAGAACCGCCAGGACGCGGTCAAGGCGCTGGCACGGCAGTGCGAGGTGGTGATCGTGGTGGGCTCGCCCAACAGCTCGAACTCGAACCGCCTGCGCGAAGTCGCCGAGCAGCAGGGAGTCCCGGCCTACATGGTGGACAGCGCGGCGGAGCTCAAGCCCAGGTGGGTGGCGGGCAAGCGCGTCGTGGGCGTCACCGCCGGCGCCTCGGCGCCCGAGGTGCTGGTGAAGCAGGTGGTGGACAAGCTGCGCCAGCTCGGCGGCGGACCGGCCGCCGAATCGAAGGGCATTGCGGAGAAGGTGGTATTCCCCCTGCCGAAGGGCCTGGCCTGAGCCTACCTATCGCCGTGGGTATACCAGTAGGTGCGCAGCCGCTTTTGCGTGATCACCGGGCGGACCCTTTGCGCACCGATGGGCGAGCTGGCGCCCCCCGAGCGCTGGATGCCCCCGATCATGACGGTTATCGGCCTGCCGCCGACGGGCACCCTGCCGACCACCGGTGAGGGCGGCAGGCCGCCGCCCAGGAAGACGCCGGAGCGATCGCCCCCGCATATCGCTTCGGTGTTGACCGCGCCCGAGGCGTTGAGCAGGTTCACCGCATAGCCGCGCGCTTCCCCGAGGTTGTTTCCGCATTGTCCGGGCACGGGCGGCACCGGCCGGTTGGTGCTGAAGAAGATCAGGCCGCCGAATATTAGCGCCGACGTCACGGTCTGCTCGCCGCGTCCCGAGTTGAGATCCATGAACCAGCCGTTGAGGCTGGTGCCGAGCGTCGTCGCGCACGTCGTGTTGTTGGTGAAATTGGCCATCGTGCCGCCGTCCAGATCCACGGGGGGGCCGGACGTGGAGAAGGTATCCACGAACAAGTAGAAGCGATTCAAAATGCTTTCCACGAACGGGTAGTTGACCTCGAGCGGGCGCTCTCGGTCTCCGGATCCGAATGCGATGAAGACCCGGTCGCTGGTGGCGAGGGCGGCCGGCGCGAATTGGAACTTGCGCCCGGCGCCAACGGTCCGGGCGAGGTGGCGGATGGTCCAGCTGCCCACGGCGAGCGGCGCCCGGGTCAGGGGATCCGAGAAGTCGATGCGGTAAAGGTTGCCTCCCATGTCCGCCACGATGGCGTGGTCTACCATGCCGTCGAAGTCGCGATCGATCAGCGTCACGTCGGCGGCGACGCTGCGCAGCGTGTTGAAGCTCGCGAGCAGGGCCCCGCTGGCGGCGTCGATCACATAGACCTTTTTGCCCTTCACCCCGCCACCGCTGCAGGAGGGCGACGAGTTGTCGGCGTCCTCGCACGCGTCGTAGCCGCCGCCGATGACGATTACCGGGTCATTGCCGCCGTTCAACCCCTTGATCCGCGCCACGTTCGGGAACGACCAGGTCTGGCCGATCTCGCCGTAGCCCGCGGTGCAGCCGGCGTCGTCGGCAAGATTCGGGCAGCCCACGCGCCACTTGAGGAGGGGCGTGGCCGGCGTGGTCACGTCGAAGGCTTGGAGCATGCGGCCACCGCGGCGCATCGTCGGGAAGATCCAGACCTGGCTGTTGTCCGCGTTCTGTAACACCCCGATGGAGCCGTCGAAGAAATAGTCCTTCTTTTGCGACGGGACCGTGGGCGGCGTGCTCGGATAGGTTACGAGCGGGCTGTTGTCGGCCAGGCGCTTCAGCCGGGCGTGGTGCTCCGGCGCGATAAAGGCCCACAACTCGCGCCCCTCCGTCGCCGAAATCGCGCGGAACGCGCCGTCATTGCTGCCGTAATAGGCGACGACGCCGGTCGCGCCGCCGTAGTTAATCGGCAGCGGGCGCGAATGCGCGACGTCGCCGTGGACCGAGGCCCGCACTTCCGCGAGATCGGCATTGGCGTTCTCGTCGCCGACGTCCTTGCCGAGCGTGAAGTCGATGATCCTCTGGTGCGCGGCCGCGTCCGCCGCCCCGACCGCTGCCTGGCTGACGTTGGTGGTGTTGAACGCAACCAGGCTGGAGCAGCTGCTCGTGCTCGTGCAGGTGAGCACGGTGCGGTTGACGGCGTTTGTCGGTATGGGCGCGGCGGGATCGTTGCCCCGTCTCAGGACCTCCGCCACCGCGCCTTTCTCGACCACCGATCCGTCGGGAAGGTCGGAGAACGGGCTTGTGATTGCGCTCGTGCATTGCCCCGCGCTCGACGCGGAAAAATTCCAGTAGGTCCCGCTGTCCTGCGTCCAGAAACTTGCGGCGCAGGACTGCAGGAAGCCGGTCGCGGCCGAGACCGCCTCCGCGCCGTTCACGTCGGCGAGCTTGGCCTCCCCGCCAAACACCGCGACCTGGTAGCGTTTGAGATTGCCGTACCACCGCGGCCTCCCGTCGTTGTCCGGGCGGAACATGCCGATGAATATCTGGTTCTCGTTCTGGGCGCGGTTGGTGGCGTTGATCGGCAGGCTCGCCGAGGCGAACACGCTGTTCACCGCCTGGATCTCGATCATGATCTCGCGCAGGGCGTTGATGATCGCCTGCTCGCTGGTCGCCGAGAAATAGCGGCCGCCGCCGTGTTTCGCCATGCTGGTGAGGAGGGCGGTCTGGCGGGCGTCCTGGGAGTCCTTGAACACGTCGATCGTGTAGACCGCGACGTTCTGCTGGCCGATTTCCGGGCTGACGTCGGTGGTGAAGAGGTACTTGGCCCACTCGTCGGTGAAGCGCGTATCGCTTGCCGCCGGCACCGCAGTCGTGCCGGTGGGGGTGACGGTAACCACCGTGTTGCATCCGCGGTACTCGCGCACGGTCTGGCCACCCGAGCAGCCCGCGGTGCCTCCGGTATTGATGCCGGTATAGGTGTCAAAGCCCGGGTTCGCGCTGATCACGCCGGCCGGCACGTTGTTGTTGTTGGAGCACGCGCTCCCGAGAATGGTGCACTGCTGCGAGCTGGTCGTCGTGAATTGGGGCATGGGCAGCTGGTTGGCGTTGCCCTGGATGCCGGAGAGCAGCGTTGCCGGCGAGTCCTGGGTGGGAAAGCCGTTGCCGATGAAGATGAGGTAGTTCTTGGTACAGGTGTTGGTCGTGTCTATCGGTGATCGGTATACGCGCTTGAGCGGGTCGAACACGCCGTTCACGTAGGCCGCCGGGTCGGATTTCCCATCGGGGTTGCCCGAGTAGCGATCGGCGCCGAAGTGGCTCGTATCAGCCGGCGCGCCCGCGATATCGGTCCGGGCGTTCGCAGGATTGGTGTAACCGCCGAAGTACTTGAAGACCTCGAACAATCCCGCGCTGTAGTCGGTTTTCGCCGTGCCGACCTTCTCGCTCGCGGTGTCGAAGTTCTTGAACAGGCAATTGGGCGTGGCGTTCAGGCTGTTCGCTCCGTCGATGCAGCTCCCGTCTCCGATCAGTTCCTGCAGCGCCGTCTTGTTCCCCGCGAGCATCTGGCGGACGTGGTAGCGGACGTAGGCGCCGTCCTTGTTGCTGCCGCTGCCGGGCGTGAACAGCATGAGCCCGAGATTGATGGTGTCGGTCAGCTCTCCGACCACGGTCCTCAAGGCTCGCAATTCCGATTGCCCCTGCTTGACGCCGCCGACCCAGTGCTGGCTTGCGGCCGACCAGTTGGCGCTGTTGTCGATGACGACCAGGATGTTGGGACGGCTCGCGGCCGCCGCGGGATTCGTGCCCACGAAGAGATCGATGTCCTCCGCGTCCACGGACGAGGGCGATGCCGTTCCCAGCGCCAGCGCGAGGACGGTGCTGATCAGACGGCTGTGGAAATTGGGCATGGCGTGTCTCTTTCGGTTCGATCCGCGCCTACAGGCACGAGATCGTCATGTCGTCCGCGTTGATGCGTACCGCAACGCCTTGCGTCACCGTCACCCGGGTGCGGGAAATCGACGAGGTGGTCTCGGCGGTGATATCCCATGTTGCGTTGGCGCACAGGGAGTCGCCGATGGCGGCGCCCGTGACGCCGAACTGCTGCGCCTGGCCCGCGGCGCACCCCAGGTCCTCGGCGTTGGAGAAATTGAGCTCGCTCACCTTGATCGCCTTTACCGCGACGCAGGAAGGCGCAGGATTGAGCCGGGTGGTGTAGTCCGGCGTGCCGTCGCCGCTCAAATCGGCGCACAGGGTGTTGGCGGTCCCGCATGGATTGAGCACGGCATTGGCCGGGTTCGCGATGAAAAGGGGAGTGCTGATCACGGTCTCGATCGCCTGCTGCGTGGCTTGAAGCGCCTCGCCGCGCGACTGCATGTTGCCGACCACCTTGAGGTTCATGTTGGTGGTGCCGAGCGAGCTCACGGCGAGCAGCGTGATCACCACCAGCATGATGAGCGCGATGACCAGCGTCGTGCCCCGCTGTCGGCGAATGGTCGCGGTCACGGGCGGTCCCTTCTCCCCGCTGGATTCACGAGCCGCACCATCGCGGAGTAGACGTGGCGGCGGAAGCCGTCATTCTTCGGCCCGATGCTGATCGGGTTCCCCGCGGCGTCGAGCCCCAGGGAATAGGTTTTGGTGTCCCGGTAACCGGGGGAGAGTTCCGGGGACCGCGCCAGGACGTGAAGCTGCGCGGTCATCACGTTGCCCCAGTTGTTCACCGGCGTGCACGTGGTGCAGCCCGGGTAGGTGTAATTGGCCGGATCGGCGGTGTAGGCGTCCGGCTGGCCGTCGCCGTCGTTGTCGATGCCGTACTCGACATGGAACTCCTCGATCCCTTCGACCAGCGGCACCTGCGCGAGAGCCGAACCCGTCAGCTCGAGCCGCATGAGGGTCGGGATGTTCTGCCCGGCGCGATTGTTGGCGCTGATGAAATAAATGTTGACCCTGTACTCGCGCAGGGCGGCGGAAGTGGCGCAGTCCTTGCGCGTCAGCGGGAACACCGTCGTGCCGAGACGCCCCACGACGTACGGCGGCATCTCGTTGCCGCACAGGGTGCTCTGCACATAAGGTTTCCCGGCAACCGCGGCCTCGCAACCAGCCACCCCCGCGATGCACGTCCTGGCTCGGCGAACGACCAGGATGTCGGTCCCCGCCTTCATGTCCGCCGGTATGCATCCAGGCACGCCGGCGCCCGCGTCATAGCCCTGGACGTGGATGGGCATCGCCGCCTCCCAGTCGGCCGGTACGGTCGAGCACGGGTCGGGCAGCAGCGCCGGCGCGGCAAGCGTGGCAACGTTGAACTCGCCGAAAAATCCCGCGACCCGCAGGTCATCGGAGAGCAGTTCGACCGCGTAGCGCCCGTTCTCGATCTGGCGGCTGCTGCGCTCCAGCTCCCCGCGCGCCGAGCTGGCGTTCGCGAACACGACGAGGAGGGTGGCGAGCAGCATCAGGCCGATCGTCATCGAGACCATCAGCTCGACCAGCGAGAAGCCGGCCTCGCGTACGGAAGGGGTTCGAGCCGCGGGAATCATCGCACCGTGCCTCATGGCGTCACGCACAGTCCCGTGGTGGGATCGTTCTGCAGGCAGCCGATCGTGACGCGGGCGATCAGCGCGCGCCGCATCTGGTCATTGCCGTACAGCCCCTGACCGCAGGTGGTGGAGCCGGGCGCGACCGTGGGCACCAGCCCCTGCCAGGTCACGGCGACCACGAACTCGCGCGGCATGGCGGCGACGAGGTTGGTGATGCAGCCGCGCGCGCCGATCATCGCGCCCGCGTTCTGCCCGCCCGCGGTGTTCTCGGTCGCGCCGAGCAGCGCGTTGTTCCACTCGCAGAGGTCGAGCGCGGCGGCGGTGAGTCCGGTGCAATCCTGTACCGCGTTGCCGGTGCCCAGCGGCGTCGCGGTGACGTAGTTAAGCGCGCTGGCGCGGCTGGCATTGACGCGATCCACGATGTCCTGCATCAGCAGGATCGCCTGCGAGCGGTGGTACGACTCGGACTGGGCGACCTGCATGCGCGCCTGGAGCGCCACCACGCCGAGGAGACCGAACGCGAGTATCACGATCGTGATCAGCACCTCGACCAGGGTGACGCCGCGCGCGCCGGCCGCCGGTGATGTTGGAGGCTTGCGCATCAGAGGCACCTTTCCTGCTTCTGAACCGGTCGGCCGCTGAGATCGATGCTGATGCAGCGCGCGTGCGGGACCCGGCCGCCGTTTGCCATCAGGCTGATCGAGGTCCCGCCGGTGGTGACGCGCCCGGCGCCGTTGTAGGTGACGCTGGTGGGTCCGGAGATGATGACCTGGGGCATCCGGTCCTGGCGCCTCACCACTTCCCCGCTGGAATCGGAAATGGTCCAGCCCTCGGACCAGTTTCCCCCGCTGGGAGCGATGGTGACCGTGGTGTTGCGGGAGACCGCTTCGCTGCGCGCGAGGATCAGGCCGGCGAACACGTCGAAGCTCGCGGTCTTCACCCCCTGCGCCAGGATGATTTCGCGGAAACTGGGCGTCGCGAGGCCGACCAGGATTACCAGCACCGCCACGGTCACCATCGTTTCGGTGATCGAGAACCCGCGCGCCGCCGAGCGCGCCGGACGGGTACCGTGCAACGCGGTTGCCGGAAATACCGGCTGCTGGAGCGAGGTGCGGATCATGGCTACCATCCCGGTTGCCCGTTGCGTGTCCTGGCACCTTGGTGATCGAGCGTGAGCACGCCATCCGGGACCTGCGCCGAGCCCGCGATCGGAGCCGCGGTAATGGTGTACGAGGGCGGCACGGTGGGCGCTGCCGGTCCGACCGCCACGGTGTAAAACCTGGACACGTCGGTGGGCAACATCAGGTTGAGCGCTGTGAGCGCGCCCGGCCCGCCGGCGTAGCCGCGCGCGTCCATCAGGTACTGCTGCTGGCGGCTCGCCACGTCCGCCATGAAGGTCTGGGCCGCCGCCCTACGGGTCTTGCGCATGTGCTCCTGGTAGGACGGGAAAGCGATCGTGGCGAGAATGCCAACGATCGCCACGGCGATCATGAGCTCGATGATCGTGAAGCCCGCCGCTTTTCCGCGCGTGCCCGCGGATGCAGGTTCGCGGCGACTTGCGATTACCGGAAGAAGGGTTGAAACGGATGGAGCGCGCGCGGCCTCAACGCCAACGCGCTGTCTCCATGTGAAGCAGAATTGTGTCGACGAGTCCCGTCGCGGTGCGCTCACGGTTGTCCCCCCGGACAAATATCCCGATCCCCGCAACGGCGGGATGCACTTGTACTTTCATGCTCTTAGCCGCTGCGAAATCAATCTAGCAGATTGCGGCAATAGGACATGTGAACTACTCAACGAACGGGAACAATTTTTTCGGTGATTTACTCAACGAATCAATGCGTCGGCGCAGGTCCGTGATAGATTTAACGCGCGCAAGCGCGACTCGCTCTCCGCGAGCGATTGAGGGCGTCCTGGAGCGAGGTTCTAACCCGTCTCCGGTCGCGTCCTGCCAGGGCAGAATCAGTCCGGTACCCGGCCGCAGGGATAGCCCTTGCCGTAGCTGAATTCCACCAGCATGTAGCTCTTGACGGGTCCTTCCCTGGCGACGGCGGGCTGGAATTTCAGTCCCTGCACGCTCTCCAGGGCGGCCTTCTCGAACGGCGGGGCCGCGCACACCACGTCGGCCTGCACCAGCCACCCGAATTCGTTGATCAGCAATTGCAGCATGACGGCGCCGCTTCTTTGCTCCAACCTGCCAGTCGGGTAGCGCAGCTTGGGATCCCCGAGCGGTCGCGCCGGCGACTTCAGCCGCGGCGACTTGAAATGGATGTAGCGCGCGCCGCCGACCTCGATATATTCCTGCGGATTGTCCTTCAGCTTTTCCGACAGCAGCAGCACCTGGACTCTTACTTCCTGCCGGCGTGCCGGGCGGGTTTCCGCTGCGTTCCCGGGCGCCGCCTGCGCGACGCGCATGCTTTGCGTGGAACCAGCCGCGTTCCGCGATTGAGCCGATCCGGACGCTGCCAGTGCGGCCATGACGAGCAGCGCCGCCGCGCTGATTCCGTTCCTAAGCATGGATCAGGGCCGTTGCCGGGAAGGTCACGGCGGCGGGGCTTGCGCCCCGCACCGCCGTTCCGCACAACGCGCTCCTAGTAGAGCTCGCGCCAGGACACGCGACTGCCAAGCGCGCCGCCGCCGCCCGGGTTCACGCCTGCGGTCTTTTTCACGCCGGTGACGTCGATATTGGTGAGCTTCAACTGGCCGCTCGGCAGCCGGTAGACCACGAAACCGGCGGCAAGCGCCGAGCCGAGCTTCACCCCGACGACCTGGTCCGGCGCCGATGCGACATACGAGCCGGTCTGGTAATCGAACTGGTAGAGGAAGGCGTCGCCGCCGGTCGAGCAGGCATCGCTGTTCGGCTCGTTCGTCACCACGAGGAGCACGCCTTTCACGAGCTGGGGATCGATGCTGACGCGCTCGCCGGGCGAATCGCCCGGCGGGGTGCCCGGCGGGGCCGGCGGGATGCTCGGGTTGAGATCCACGAACCAGCCGTTCTGCGTGGTCCAGTCCACCGCGTTTTTCGAGACCGTGCGGGAGGTCGGGTCGACGACCGACATCGTCTGCTGCACCAGCTTCGCGCCGGAAGCACGCAGGTCTCCGAGATTCGCGCCGGTGTCCTTGATCCCATACACCGTCTGTTGATAGGCCTGGTCCAGCACCGGCGGCACGAGCGTCAGCGGGTCCGGTACGTCCGTCGCGCCGAGGAAACGGCCGGTGCCGAAGTACACCACGTTGAAGGCGGGCGCGGGGGTGTCGAAGCGCGTGACGTCCGGCCGCGTCGTGATGGACTGTATCTTGCCGCTTGCATCGCGCGCCTGGCCGAGGAGGTTAAACTGACGGTTCGCCATGTCGAAGCTGAACATGTTGCCGAGCAGGTCCCCGCCGTAGACGAAGGTCGTGGTGTTGTTCACCGCAAAGTTGGTGGCGAAGCCGGTGATCTTGGCGTATCCGCTCGGGGTGGTCGTGTCACCCACGTTGGTGTCCTTCTTGTCGTTGAGCTTCCCCGTTTCGACGTCGAGTATGTAGAGGTAGCCCTTGCCGTCGCCGGGCAAGACGTTGTTGTAGCCGGAGGAGACGATCACCACCCACTTGTCGTCCTTGGCGTCCTTGGTGATGATCGGCTGGCCGTAGGTGTATCCGACGTTGTCATCCTTTTCGGTGCATTGCAGCGTCCCCGTCGGGTCCGCGCAGAACTCCCACAGGCCCTTCGGAGCATTGGGATCGGTGACGTCGAGCGCGTAGTAGCCGCGGCCGCCGGCGTTCAGGCCCCCGACCAGTATCGTTTTCCACTGGTTCGTGGACT
>JBOIEM010000207.1:0-9917 GCA_050741115.1 Burkholderiales bacterium | reverse complement strand
CCAGGATGGCGGAAGTGCGGGCGCGCTTCGATGTCCCCGCCCCGGCGCCATCGCCGGCGAAGAAAGGGGCGGGCGGATGACCCGGGGAAGGCGCACGAAGCCGCGGACGAAGCTTCCGTCCTCGTATAACCCCGCGCCCGGCCACCGGCGCACGCCCTGCTACATCCGCGGCAAGGAGGGCGTGATCGAGCGAATCTGCGGCGCTTTTCCGAATCCCGAGGAGCTGGCCTACGGGTTCGATGGCGAGCCCGCGAAGGTGCTGTATCGCGTGCGCTTCCAGCAGAAGCACGTGTGGCCGGATTACACCGGCCCGGCGCGCGACCTCATCGAGATGGAAATTTTCGAGCACTGGCTCGTCCCCGCGTCGGAGCGCGTGACGCCGCCAAGCCTGACCCAGAACGGATGACCGACATGAGCGACACCTCTTTCGACTATTACGCCCGCAGGAAGCGCGATCATGGCCACCACGATCACGCGCCGGCGGCCCCGAAAGACGAGGGCCCGCCCTCGGAGTACGAGATCATGAGCCGGGCGATGCAGGAGCTGCTGGAGGCCAAGGGCGTGGTCACCGCCGAGGAGATCCGGCGGCGGATGGAGACCTTCGAGGAAGAGTTCCCCTATCGCGGGTCGCGGGTGATCGCCCGCGCGTGGACCGATCCCGCGTTCAGGCAGCGGCTGCTCAAGGACGGCAAGGCGGCGTGCGCCGAGATGGGCGTGGAGCTCGAAGCGAGCCGCCTGATCGCGGTCGAGAATACACCCGAAGTCCATAACGTCATCGTCTGCACCCTGTGCTCGTGCTATCCGCGGGAACTCCTCGGCATGCCGCCCACCTGGTACAAGAGCGACAATTACCGCGCGCGAGTGGTGCGCGATCCACGCTCCGTGCTGAAGGAGTTCGGCACCGTGCTCCCGGACCACATCACCGTGCGCGTGCACGACTCCAACGCGGACATGCGCTACGTGGTGGTCCCGATGCGCCCGCAGGGAACGCAGGGCTGGAGCGAAGATCGGCTCGCGGACATCCTGACGCGCGATACTCTCGTCGGCGTGACGGTGCCCCGAGCGCCGGCGATGGGTTAGTTACCGCGCAGAAATCGGCTTCCGAACGAACGCCGGCTCGCGTCGCGCATCACGTCCATGCTCCGCACCTTCCTGATCGTGTTCCTTGTCCTGTTGTCGGCGTGCGCGGATCTTGCGCAAAAGCCCGCCCCGCCTCCTTCCACCGCCAAGCTCGCCCTCGTCCTGGGAGGAGGCGCCGCGCGAGGATTCGCGCACATCGGGGTCATCAAGGCACTCGAAGCCCAGGGGATCGTTCCGGACCTGATAGTCGGAACGAGCGCCGGGAGCATGGTCGCCGCGATCTATGCGGGCGGGGCCAGCGGCTTCGAGCTGCAGAAGATTGCACTGGAAATGGACGAAAAGGCAATTACCGACTGGACGATCCCCGACCGGGGCTTCATCCGCGGCGAGGCGCTGCAAAACTACATCAACAAGCACCTCTCGAACCGCCCCATGGACGCGCTGCCGCGCAATCTCGCGGTGGTTTCGACCGATTTGCGCAGCGGTGAAATGGTGGTATTCCGCAGCGGGGACGTCGGCCTCGCGGTCCGCGCTTCGTCGAGCGTTCCGGGCGTCTTTCAGCCCGTGCGCATCGCCGGCCGGGAATTCGTCGACGGCGGGCTGGTGAGCCCCGTACCCGCGAAAGTGGCGCGCGATCTGGGCGCCACGGTCGTGATCGCCGTGGACATCTCTTCGAAGCCGAAAAATGCCGCCGTATCGAGCACGGTCGAGGTGCTGATGCAGACTTTCACCATCATGAACGCCACGGTGGCGCAATACGAGCTCGACCGGGCCGACGTGGTCATCCGGCCCGACGTCGGGAGCATCAGCGGCACCGATTTTCAGTCCAAGCATCGCGCCATCCTCGAAGGCGAGAGAGCGGCCGCAGGAAAGATGGAGGAGATCCGCGCCGCCCTCGCGAAGGCCGGACGCCCCGTCTCCCCGGCGCCCTGATCCTCATCACCAGTGCTGGGTGAAGAGAGGGGGAACGTAGCATAAGCATAACTACGAGGAGGGGTTATGTTCCGCATTGCCCGCGCTTCGCTGTTCGCCGTCGTCATTGCCCTGTCCGCACACTCGGCCGTCGCCGCCGAAAAATATCCGCAAAAACCCATCCGGCTCGTGGTTCCGTTCGCCCCGGGAGGGGGCACGGACCTCCTCGCCCGCGCTGTGTCGGACCGGCTCACGCAGGTCCTCGGTGCCGCCATCATCGTCGACAACCGGGCTGGCGCGGGCAGCACGATCGGCACGGCGCTGGCCGCGCGGGCGGCCCCGGACGGCTACACCTTCCTGTTCACCTCGGCGAGCTATACCTTCGCCCCGAACTTCTACCGGGATCTGCCGTACGACCCGATCAAGGACTTCAAGCCGATCACGATGTTCGGGTCCTTGCCGAACGTCCTGGTCGTGCACCCGTCGATGCCCGTGAAGAGCGTGAAGGAGCTGCTGGCGCTCGCCCGCAAGCGCCCCGGCGAGATTCACTACGGTTCCGCGGGGCACGGCAGCAACGTGCACCTCACCACCGAGCTGTTCCTGTACATGGCCAACATCAAGATGACGCAAGTGCCGTACAAGGGAATGGGTCCCGCTCAAATCGGCCTCGTTAGCGGCGAAGTGCAGGTGTTGCTGCCGGCCTTCCAGTCGATATTTCCCTTCGTGAAGTCGGGCCAGGTGCGCGCGCTCGCGGTTACCACGAAGCAGCGCTCGCCACTGCTGCCGGATCTGCCGACCCTAGACGAGGCCGGGGTGCCCGGCTACGACAAATCCGCGTGGTTCGGGTTGTTTGCGCCCGCCGCGGTGCCGGAACCCATAATTAGCCGCATATACGAGGCGGTCGCCAAGGTCCTGAAGGACCCGGAGATCGTGAAGCGGCTTGCGGCCGAGGGCGCCGTCGCGCGCGGCGAGCCTCCTGCCGAGTTCGACGCATTCGTGCGCTCCGAGCTCGCGCAGTGGGCCAAGCTCATCCGCGAAATGAAGCTTTGAATCAGTAAGCAGTAAGGCCGCCGTCGAGGACCAGCGTCTGGCCGGTGACATACGCTGCCGCGGGGCTTACCAGGTAGCTCACCGCCCCAGCGACCTCCTCGGCAGTGCCAAAGCGGCGCAACGGTATGCGGGCGAGCGCCGATTCGCGGTAGCCGGGTTCGCCGAGCGACCACGCACGCGTCGGCGTGTCCACCCGCCCGGGCGCGACCGCGGTGACGCGAATGCCGTGCCCCGCCCACTCGATCGCGAGCATCCGCGTCATCTGCATGACCGCGGCCTTGGCGATGCCGTAGGCGGACCGCTGCACCAGCGCCACCAGCCCGTGGGTGGAGGCGACGCTCACGATGCAGCCCGGCCTGCCGGCCTTCACCAGGTGCCGGCCCATCTGCTGGCTCATGAAGAATGTCCCCTTGAGATTGATGTCGATGACTTCCTGCCAGTCCGCGGGCGTCACATCCAGCGCCGGCTTTTTCAACGGGACACCGGCATTGTTGACCAGCACGTCGAGGTGACCGCAGGCGCTCACGACCTGCGCCATCGCCTTGTCGATACTCTCCTGCGACCGCACGTCGAGAGGCACCCGCACTGCGCGGGCGCCCGCCGCCTCAATTTCCGAAACCACCCGCGCCAGCTTCTCCGGGCGCGTCGAGGAAACCGCCACGTCGAACCCGTCGCGCGCGAGAGCGAGCGCGACCGCCGCGCCGATTCCCTGCGACGCGCCGGTCACGAAAGCCGTCCGCCTTCCCGCGGATGGCGTGACTCGCGGCCCGTGACTCGTGGCGGTTGTCGCCTGGCGGCTCCTATTTCTGCCTTGTGCCTTCATCCTTCTGCCTTGCTACCGGCCGCGCGCCCCGGCGCGCCGCGCTCGGCATAGGCGAGCCACGCAACCGACGCAGCCTGCAGCACCCAGCACAATCCAAACGCGGCACGGTATCCCTCGAATGCGTAGCGTCCGTCGGTCACCGGCCACAGGCCGATGATCGCTCCGACGCTGTATTGGACGACGAAGGCGAGGAGAAAGGTGACCATGTTGAGCGCGGTCACGACGCGCCCGGTCACTTCCCTCGGGAAGCGCGCGGCGAGCAGCGGGAAAGCGAGCGTCCCGAACGGGCACAGTCCCATGAAGAAAATCCAGGGCACGAGGCTCGCGGCGCCCCAGCCGAGCACGATCGGGATCATCGACACGGTGGACGCCACGCACCCCGCGAAGAAGGTCGCGAGCGGAGGCACGCCGCGCTGCGCGAGCCGGTCGGAAAGGGTCCCGCACAGCACGCCGCCCACGCCGAAAGCGCCGGCGGCGAAGAGCAAGCCCTGCGCCATGGCGGCGCGGTCGAGCCCCGCGACGTCGCGCATCCACGGCCCCGCCCACAAGCCGAGCAGGCCGATGGCGACGGCCTGCACGAAAGCGGCGGCGAGCCCGACGGACCAGAATCCGCGATCGCGCAGGATCGCGCCGACGACGGCGATCTGACGCCGCAGCGTGCTGCCCGCTGCGGACGCGGGCTTTTCGGGGACGAGAAGGAGGATCGCCAGGCTGGCGCAGACCGCAAGTCCAGACAGCAGCGCGAACAGCGTCCGCCAGTCAATCACGCGCAACGCCAACTCGACCGGCTTGGTCGCGGAGAGTGCGCCGATCGCCCCGACCAGCAGCATCCACCCCATCAGGGTCGCCAGGCGTTCCAGCGGAAACCACAGTGCGAACGCCGTAATGGATGACATCAGGCACACCGCGACTCCCAGGCCGATCAACGCACGGCCCATCAACAGCGTGGGAAGCCCCGCCGCGAACGCGAAAATCACGCCGCCCAGCGCGGCCACCAGCAGCATGGCCGCATTGACGCGGCGCGGGCCATAACGATCGATCAGCAAACCCAATGGCAGTTGCGCGCCGGCGAAAGTCAGGAAATAGACGCTGGTGAGCAGCCCCAGCGTGCCGGGCGTCAGATTGAACGCCTCGGTCAGCTCGGGAAACACCACGGAATTGACGTTGCGGAACAGGAAGGAGACGTAATAGCCCGCAGCGAACGGCAGGAACACGGCCGCGAGCAGGCGCGGGCCCGTGGGCGCGGCGGCGTAGATCGTCACCCCGTCACCGAAAAGTCAGTAATGAGATTTGAAGCTTATGGCCTCGCGGTAGGCGAGATCCTCCAGGTCGATGTAGGAGCGCTTGGTCTTCTTGTCCACCGTGAACTGGATCTTGCGGTGGGTCTCGTTGGTCGCGCGGATGTCGAGGAGCTCCAGTGACTCCTTCACCTCCCATTCATGAGCGCCCGCGATTCCCGCCGGCGCATAGATGATCGAGCCGGCGCGGACCGGATATTCCTTGCCGTTGATATCGCGCACCGTGGCGTGGCCCGAGATCACGTAGTAGCAGGCCTCGATCGGGTGCCAATGGAGCTGTTCGGCGGTCCCCTGTATGTAAGTGGCGCGGCCGAGGCGCACCCGGTCGGTCTCCTGCACTTCCGGCCAGCCGACGAGCCGCTGGTAGGTCTGACCGTCGGTCACGCCGCGCCGCCCCTTGCAGTCGGCCACGTTGATCACCTTCAGGGTTGACTTGACTTTCATGCCGTGAACCTCCCGCGCTCCTGCCGCAGCGCACCGCGCAACGGCGACCTCGATGATATATCCTGATCCGCAATTTATCACTGATCACCCCCCGGAAATCATGGATCCGGTGACCCGGCCCGCCGCGGCGGCAGGCACGTTCAAGCTCGGCGCGCTGACCGTCAACCGCCTCGCCTTCGGCGCCATGCGCGTTGCCGGCCCCGACATCTGGGGCGAGCCGAAGGATCGCGCGGCCATGCGCAGGCTTCTCGTGCGCGCATTCGAGCTCGGTCACATCTTCTTCGACACCGCCGACAGCTACGGCCCGGACGTTTCCGAGAACCTCATCGCCGAAGCGCTCCACCCCTATCCCAGGGATCTCGTGATCGGCACCAAGGGCGGGCTCACCCGCCCGAGCCGCTACCGCTGGGACGAGAACGGCCGGCCGGAGCACCTGCGCCGGGCGGTCGAAGGGAGTCTCGAGCGCCTCCGGCTCGAGCGCATCGATCTCTACCAGTTCCACGCACCCGATCCCAGGGTCCCCTACTCCGAGTCCATCGGGGCGCTCGCGGAGCTGCAGCGCGCCGGCAAGATCCGGCACCTGGGTGTTTCCAACGTGAGCGTGAAGCAGCTCGAGGAAGCCCGCCGCATCGCGCCCATCGTGTCCGTGCAGAACGAGTACCACATCGAAAACCGAGAATCCGATGGCGTGCTCGCGGCCTGCGAGAAGGCGGGTATCGCCTTCATCCCGTGGTACCCGCTCGGCGCGGGCCGCGTGCTGCGCTCGGCGAAACTGAGGCGCGTTGCCGCCGCGCGCGGCGCGACGCCGGCGCAGGTGGCGATCGCCTGGCTCCTTTCGCGCTCGCCGGTGATGCTCCCAATCCCCGGCACGGCGTCGATCGCGCACCTCGAGGAAAACGCCGCGGCGGCACGGCTCGCTCTCTCCGCGGAGGACCTGTTCACCCTTGAGCGGGCGTGATGCGGCGGTGCGCCACGAAGGGTGCGCGATTCCGAAAAGCATGACATCATGCGCATGGCGCGTGACGGCTGCAGCAGTCATTCGCGCTCCTTGTCCCTTAGCATTTGGCAATTGACCCGGGAAAGCGGTTGGCATGGCCGAAAAGAAGATCATCGCGGTGGTGGGCGCCACCGGTAACCAGGGCGGCGGGCTGGTACGCGCCATACTGGAGGACAGCAGCGGCAGCTTCGGCGTGCGCGCGCTCACCCGGGACCCCGATTCCGAGAAGGCGCAGCAACTGGCGAAGCTCGGCGCCGAGGTCGTCCAGGCCGACCTCGACAGCGCGCCGACCGTGAGGGCGGCGTTCGACGGCGCCTACGGCGCGTTCTGCGTCACGTTCTTCTGGGAGCACTTCGTGCCGGAAAAGGAGCTGCTGCAGGCCGGCGTCATGGCGCAGGCGGCGAAACAGGCCGACCTCAAGCACGTCGTCTGGTCCACCCTCGAGGACACGCGCAAGCTCGTGCCGCTCAGCGACGACCGCATGCCGACGCTCATGGAAAAGTACAAGGTGCCGCACTTCGACGCCAAGGCCGAGGCCAACCGGGCGTTCGCGCAATTCGGAGTCCCGGTGACCTACATGCTGACCTCGTTCTACTGGGAGAACCTGATCTACCTCGGCCTGGCGGGGCCGAGGAAGGGCAAGGATGGCACGCTCGAGCTGACGCTGCCGATGAGCGACAAGCGCCTCGCGGGCATCGCCGCCGAGGACATCGGCAGGTGCGCGTTCTGCATTTTCCGGTCGGGCTTCGACCTGCTCGGCAAGACGGTCGCGTTTGCCGGCGATCACCTGACCGGATCGCAGATGGCCGCCGCGCTCGCGAAGGAGCTGGGCCAGCCGGTGTCTTATAATCCGCCGACGCCAGAGGAGTACCGCCGTCTCGGCACCCCCGGCGCCGACGAGCTCGGGAACATGTTCCAGTACATGCAGGAATTCGAGTCGGAGTTCTGCGCGGTGCGCAACCTCGATTCGGCGCGCGCCATCAACCCGTCGCTGCAGACCTTCGGCGGCTGGCTTGCGCGTAACAAGGATCGCATCCCGCGCTCCTGACCTTCCGCCGCGCGGCGGGCAGTCCGCGCCGAGGGATCGGCAACTCGACCAGTGGGTTTATTTCCAAAAAACACGGTTCACCGGAGGAATGGGTACATGGGGACCAATAAAGAAATGTTCAGGGGTATTGCGGCGGCTGCCGTCGCCGCGCTTCTCGCGGCGTGCGCCGCTCCGATGGACAAGCCACAGGCCGCGGACGAAGCGATCCATGTCGGCGCGAGCGACCTCGGCGGCGTGGTCAACAGCGCGAAGGGCCCGGAAGCGGGCGTCTGGGTGATCGCCGAGACCACCGATCTCCCGACGAGGTTTGCGCGCATCGTCGTCACCGACGAGCGGGGGCGCTACCTCATGCCCGATCTGCCCCGGGCGACCTACAGCGTATGGGTGCGCGGCTACGGCCTGGTGGACTCGCCCAAGGTGCGGACCGCGCCCGGGAAGCTACTCAACCTGACCGCGGTCGAGGCGCCGAGTGCGGCCGCGGCGGCGGAGTATTACCCGCCCATCTACTGGTATTCGATGCTCCGGATTCCGGCGAAGAGCGAGTTTCCCCTGGGGCCAATGAAAAGCCAGCCCGAGTGGCTGAACCAGCTGAAGACCACCGGCTGCATGTCGTGCCACGCGCTCGGCACCAAGGGCACGCGTACGATGCCCAGGGATTTCGCGCACATGAAGTCCACCGACGCGTGGGTGCGGCGCATCGCCTCCGGCCAGGCCATGACGCAGATGATCAACGTCCTCAACCGCTTCGATCGCGAGCGCGTCCTCTCCGACTGGGCCGACTGGACCGACCGCATCGCCAAAGGCGAATTGCCGTTCGCCCGGCCCGACCGGCCGCAGGGCGTCGAGCGCAACGTCATGCTGACGCTGTGGGACTGGAGCACGCCCACCGCCTACCTGCACGACCTCATCTCGACGGACCGGCGCAATCCGAGGGTGAACGCGCGCGGCAGGCTCTACGGAGCGCCCGAGGAGAGCACGGACTATTTCCCGGTGCTCGACCCGAACACGCACACCGCGAGCGCAATCAAGCACCCGGTGCGCGACCCGAAGACTCCGTCCTCGGTGAAGAACCCCATGGCGCCCTCGCCGTTCTGGGGACCAAAACCGATCTGGGACAGCCAGACGAGCATCCACAACCAGATGATGGACGAGAAGGGGCGCGTGTGGGCGGCCGCGCGCGTCCGGCACCCGAACAATCCCGACTTCTGCAGGAAGGGCTCGGACCATCCCTCGGCGAAGGTGTTCCCGCTGAACAGTGCCAGCCGGCATCTCTCCATGTACGATCCGGCGACCGGCGAGTTCACGCTGATCAGCACGTGCTTCCCGACGCATCACGTGATCTTCGCGGAGGGCGCCCATAACACCCTGTGGGTCTCGAGCGGGGTCACCGGCCCGGGCGCTATCGGATGGCTCAACCGGAAGCTGTTCGAGGAAACCGGCGACGAGGTGCGATCGCAGGGCTGGTCGCCGTTCGTCCTCGACACCAATGGCAACGGCAAGCGCGATGCGTTCGTGGAGCCAGGCGAGCCGGCCGGCCCCACGAAGGACACGCGCGTGGCGGCGAACCTCTACAGCGTGGCTTACAACCCGCAGGATGGCTCGATCTGGGGGACGCAGCTCGGATTTCCCGGCCGCCTGGTGCGCGTTGCCCCGGGGCCGGATCCGACGCACACGGCGCTGACCGAGGTCTACGAGCCGCCGTTTCCCGGCTACGGGCCGCGCGGCGGCGACATCGACCGCAACGGCGTCTACTGGGCTTCGCTCGCGAGCGGCCATCTCGGGAGCTTCGACCGGAGCAAGTGCAAGGGCCCGCTCAACGGGCCGAATGCCACCGGCAAGCACTGCCCCGAGGGCTGGACGCTCTACCGCTTCCCCGGGCCGCAATTCAAGGGCGTGCAGGAAGACGGCAGCGCCGAGGCGAGCTATTACGTCTGGGTGGACCAGTTCAATACGTTCGGACTGGGCGCCAACGTCCCGATCGCGACCGGCAACATGAGCGACTCGTACTTCGCGCTGGTGCGGGGAAGATTCGTCACCCTCCGCGTCCCCTACCCGATGGGCTTCTTCGCCAAGTGGGGGGAAGGGCGCGTCGACGATTCCCGGGCGGGCTGGAAGGGAAAGGCGTTGTGGGCGACCTACTCTACCCGGACGGTGTTCCACGTCGAAGGCGGAACCGAGAACCGGCCCCGGGTGGTGAAGTTTCAGCTGCGCCCCGACCCGCTCGCGCGCTAGCTAGGCCGCGCGCGACGTGCTGATGCGTGACCG
>JBOIEM010000206.1:0-4484 GCA_050741115.1 Burkholderiales bacterium | reverse complement strand
TGGTCGGCATTTGCACGCATCTCGGCTGCTCGCCGGTGGACAAGCTCAAACCGCAACCGGAGCCGTTCGACGCGAACTGGAAGGGGGGATTCTACTGCCCGTGCCACGGCTCGCTGTTCGATCTCGCCGGCCGCGTCTACAAGAACCGGCCGGCGCCCGACAATCTCGAGGTCCCGCCGCACAAGTACCTGTCCGATACCAAGCTTGTGATCGGCGAAGACACCCGGGGAGCGTAGAACATGGCGGTCGCGGAAAAACAGCCGGTTACGGGCGCCGGGCCGTTCAACGGCGTGCTCACCTGGGTCGACCAGCGCTTTCCGCTGATGTCGCTGTGGCGGGACCATCTCGCCGAGTACTACGCGCCGAAGAATTTCAACTTCTGGTACTACTTCGGCTCGCTCGCGATCGTGGTGCTGGTGCTGCAGATCGTGACCGGGATCTTTCTCACGATGCACTACAAGCCGGACGCCGCGCAGGCCTTCGCCTCGGTCGAGTACATCATGCGCGACGTGCCGTGGGGCTGGCTGATCCGCTACCTGCATTCGACCGGCGCCTCCTTCTTCTTCATCGTGGTCTACCTGCACATGTTCCGCGGGCTCCTCTACGGCTCCTATCGCAAGCCGCGCGAGCTGATCTGGATCTTCGGCATGCTGATCTACCTCAGCCTGATGGCGGAGGCGTTCTTCGGCTACCTGCTGCCGTGGGGCCAGATGTCTTACTGGGGCGCGCAGGTGATCGTCAACCTGTTTGACGCGCTGCCGGTGATCGGGCCGGGGCTTGCGGAATGGATCCGCGGCGACTTCGTGGTGTCGGACGCCACCCTGAACCGGTTCTTCTCGTTCCACGTCATCGCCATCCCGCTGCTGCTGCTCGGTCTCGTCGTCGCGCACATCATGGCCCTGCACGAGGTGGGCTCGAACAACCCGGACGGAGTGGAGATCAAGAAGGTGAAGGACCCGAAGACCGGGCATCCCGCGGACGGCATCCCGTTCCACCCTTACTACACGGTTAAGGACACGCTGGGCGTGGTGGTCTTCCTGGTCGCGTTCTGCGTGATCCTGTTCTTCATGCCGGAGATGGGCGGCTACTTCCTCGAGTACAACAACTTCATACCGGCCGATCCCCTCAAGACCCCTGCGCACATCGCCCCAGTGTGGTACTTCACGCCGTACTACTCGATACTGCGCGCCATCACCGAGGATTTCATGATCTTCCTGGCGCTCGGCGTGGCGGCGTACGTGGGCTTGATCTGGTGGACCCTCGATGGCTTCCGGATGAAGGTGACCGCAGCGGTCGTGGGGCTCGTGCTCATTTTCTTCATGAAGGGGCCCGAGCGATTCGTCGTTGACCCCAAGGTATGGGGCGTGGCGCTGATGGGCATCGCAACGCTGATCTTCTTCCTCCTGCCGTGGCTTGATCAGAGCCCGGTAAAGTCCATCCGCTACAAGGGGCCGCTCACGAAGACCGCGCTCACGCTGTTCGTGATCGCCTTTTTCGTGCTCGGCTACTTGGGCACCCTCTCGGTAACGGAGGGCCGCACCCTCGCGGCGCAGGTCTTCACGTTCGTCTATTTCGCGTTCTTCCTGCTGATGCCGTGGTACACCCGGATGGACAAGACCCGGCCCGAGCCCGAACGGGTGACCGGGTGAGGGGCACGGCCATGATGCTCGCCAGAACGCTGGCGTGGATGCTGCTCGCGGCGCCGCTGGCGGCAGCGGCGGCGGAGAGCGTCAAGCTCGACCGCCTGCCTGCCGCCGTCAACCTGAACGATCGGGTCTCGCTGCAGCGCGGCGCGCAGGTCTACGTCAACTACTGCCTGGGCTGCCACAGCGCCGCCTACATGCGCTACAACCGGCTGCAGGACCTGGGGCTCACCGAGCAGCAGATACGGGACAACCTGATCTTCACCGGGGCCAAGGTCGGCGAGCTCATGAAGATCGCGATGGATCCGAGGGACGCCAGGGACTGGTTCGGCACACCGCCGCCGGATCTCACCGTGATCGCGCGCTCCCGTTCGTCGAGTGCCGGCAGCGGCGCGGACTGGCTCTACAGCTATCTGCGCGGCTTCTACCGCGACCCCTCGCGCCCTACCGGCTGGAACAACACGGTGTTCCCGAATGTGGCCATGCCTCACGTGCTGTGGCAGCTGCAAGGCGAGCAGGTCCTCGCGACCGAGGTGCAATCGATTCCGCGCGGAACGAAGGGCGAGGCGGAGAAGCACGAGGTGCAGAAGCTCGTGCTGGAGAAGCCCGGCGCAATGAAGCCCGCCGAGTACGACCGCCTGGTGGGCGACCTCGTGAACTTCCTGGTTTACATCGGCGAGCCCTTCCGCCAATCCCGCGTCGAGCTCGGCATCTACGTTCTGATGTTCCTGGGTGTGCTGTTCGTGCTCGCCTACCTGCTCAAGAAGGAATACTGGAAGGACGTGCACTGAGACATGATGACCCTCTACTCCGGCACGACCTGCCCGTTCAGCCAGCGCTGCCGCATCGTGCTCTACGAAAAGGGCATGGACTTCCAGATCGTGGATGTCGACCTCTTCAACAAGCCGGAAGACCTGGCGGTGATGAATCCCTACAACCAGGTGCCGGTGCTGGTCGAGCGCGACCTGATACTCTACGAGTCCAACATCATCAACGAGTACATCGACGACCGGTTCCCGCACCCGCAGCTCATGCCCGCCGACCCGGTGATGCGCGCGCGCGCCCGCCTGTTCCTGTTCCGCTTCGAGCGCGAGCTCTTCAGCAACATCGAGGCGATCGAGAAGGGCACGCAGAAGCAGGGCGACAAGGGCCGCGCCATCATCCGCGACAACCTGACGCAGATCGCGCCGGTGTTCACCAAGCAGAAATTCATGCTGGGCGAGGAGTTCACCATGCTCGATGTCGCGATCGCGCCGCTCCTGTGGCGGCTCGACCATTACGGGATCTCGCTGCCCAAGACGTGCGCGCCGCTCATGAAATACGCGGAACGCCTGTTCAGCCGGCCGGCGTTCATCGATGCCCTCACCGCTTCCGAGAAAGTGATGCGTAAATAGCTCCCGGCGTGGCCATGGCGGAGAAATCGACCAAGCCGTATCTGATCCGCGCCATACACGAATGGTGCGCGGACAGCGGCCTGACGCCCTACATCTCGGTGAAGGTCGACGCTCACACCCGAGTGCCGGCGGAGCACGTCAGGAACGGCGAGATCGTGCTCAATATCGGCTACGACGCCACGCACCGCCTCACCATCGGCGACGAGCTGATCCAGTTCGCGGCGCGCTTCAACGGCGTCTCGCGCGAGTGCTCGATTCCGATCGAGGCCGTGACCGGCATCTTCGCCAGGGAGAACGGGCAGGGGCTCATCTTCCCGCGCGACGCGGCGCAGGATGCGGCCGCCAGCGCCCCCGCTCCCGAAACGCCGCCGCCTTCCTCTCCCACCAACGGCGGCAAACCCAAGCTGCAAGTAATTAAGTAGCGCGTCGAGGGGCGGAAGAGGGGCCCCGCTTGCGGGGATCTGACCCCCGGTGGCGCGCGGCGGCCGACACAATTCGTGGTTGCTTGCCGATGGCTGGTCAGAGGCCGCTCGTGACTGGTGACGGGTAGCCGATCGCCGGTTCCATCGTGCCCGCTCGCGCAGGCTGGGACGACTTCGCGGCTCGTATTGTCGTGCACCGTGGACTAGAATGCCTTACAGCCGGCACCCAGGTAGCGGGACTCATCAGAGGAGGATTGCCATGACGCAGCGATTCAACGGCATCGCGGGCGCGCTCGCCGCGCTCGCAGCCATCTTGTTGGGCGTGTTAAGCGGCGAGGCCGCGCAAGCGCAGGTCCGGGAGCTGACGATGGGCAACGTCAACCCCCCCAAGCACGGAACGACGCTCGCCGCCCAGCAGTTCATCGACAAGCTGGCCGAGGTCTCCGGCGGCAGGCTCAAAGTCGTCCACCATCACTCCGGCGCGCTGGGCGGAGAGCGCGAGGTCGCGCAACAGATCCAGCTCGGCGCGGTCGACTTCGGACCGATCACGACGGCGCCGCTTTCGACGCTGGTGCCGGAGATGTCGGTGTTCCAGCTGCCGTACATTTTTCGCGACTACGACCACGTCTTCAAGGCGCTCGACGGCGGCGATACCCTGCAGAAGTACTACGACGCCGTGCTCGACCGGCGCGGATTGAAGCTCGTGGGCTTCATCGCCGCCGGCTATCGCGGGATCTACGGTCACCACCCGATTAACGGGCTCGCCGACGTGAAAGGGAAAAAGATCCGCGTGCAGGAAGACAAGATCCTGGTCGCGACATTCAAGGCGCTCGGCATGATCTCGACGCCGATCGCCTTCCCGGAAGTGGCGACCTCGCTCCAGACCGGCGTGATCGACTTCGCCGAAGGCGGCGTAAACACCTTCTATCACAACAAGTTCTACGACATCGTCAAGAACGTCGCCGATGTCCGGCACACGCATCAGTGCATCGCGCTGGTCATGTCGAAGAGCGCCTTCCAGAAGC
>JBOIEM010000205.1:0-11893 GCA_050741115.1 Burkholderiales bacterium | reverse complement strand
CATCACGACCGGATCGCGGAAATCGACGCGGAACAGCCCCACGACGCGCCGCATGCGCGCCTCCTCCACCTCGCCGCCATCATAAATCTCGTTCAGCAGGGCGGTCGCCTCGGCGTCGAGCCCGACGTGCCAGACCCAGTCGTCATCCGGGATCTCCCGTACCGGCTTCACCGCCGCGCGCACGCCGTGGAAGTGGGCGATCCACCGCTCCAGCAGGCGTGCGAGCGCGAGGCAGCCCGGCCGGCCGTGGTTCAAGTTGATGACCGTGTCGTGGCGCTCGTCGCGCTCGAAATAGCGCCCGGCGCTCGCCTCGTCGAGCACGTCGAGCTCGATGGTGCGGGGCGCGGCCTGCGCTTCCTTGAGCAGCCTCCCGAGGTTGCCGAAGCCTCCCGTGCTCGCGTGCATCTCCACCGTCTCGTCGTCGGCCAGCAGGATCGTGCCGTCGCTGACGCTCACCCGCTGCTTGCGGAAGAAGAGCTCCGCCGCGCGCGCCTCCAGGCCGTCGCTCGTGCCGTCCAGGATGCCCCGCAGGATGACCTGTACGGTTTGGTGGATGAAGTCCGGGGGCACGGCGATATCCACCCGGAAGAGGTCGAAGTAGAACGCCTCCAGCGTTTCGGCCGCGAGCAGGCGGGCGCGGAAGCGCATCATGACCTGGTAGTTCTCGCGCGCATCGGCATCGGCAATCGCCGCGATCTCGGCGGCCGTGACGTCGCGGCGCGGACTGTGCAGGAGCGCGGCGTGCAGCGCGCGTTCCGCCGCGCACGATTCCGCGAACGGCGCAAGCTCCGGCCGCGCGTAGTAGAGCCGCAGGTAATCGTCGGTGACGACGAGCCGCCCGTCCGCCCGGCGCTTGAGCAGGCCGTAGCCACAGTTCGCCCAGAAGTCAGTCATCACGCCTTCTCGGAGATCTCAATGAGATAGGGAAACAGGTAGTGTCGGCCAGAAAACAGCGATTCTCAATGCTCCCTATCATGCGGGCCGGCCTCCGCGCCGGCGGGCTGCTGCAGTGCGATGATTTTAGCTAAAATTGCGCCCGGCGCATCGCTCCCGGGATCCCGGCCCAACAAGATGAACCTGATCGAACGCAAGCTCAGCGCAGTCGGACAACGCACCTCGATCTGCTTTGCGGCCGTCTTCGCGGACGGCACGCGCTACCAGAACCGCGAGGGCACGCCCGCCTTCACGATGGTGTTCAGGAGCCCCGGCGCCGAGTGGCGCATCCTCGCGATGGGCCACGTGGGCCTCCTGGAATCGTATTTCTGCGGGTCGGTCGACATCGAGGGCGATATCGCGCTTGCGTTCCGCACCGGCTACGACGGCGGCTTCGACATGAGCTTCAAGCCGCTCGTGCGCTTGCGCAACTGGTGGCACGAGCTCCACTTCAGCAACCGCACGCGCGAGCAGGCCAAGGCGAACGCGGATTTCCACTACGGGATCGGCACCGCGTTCTACAAGCTCTGGCTCGACGACCCCTACATGATGTACACGTGCGCCTACTGGAAGGAGGGCACGCGCACGCTCGAGGAGGCACAGCAGAACAAGATGGAGCACGTGTGCCGCAAGCTCATGCTCAAGCCCGGCGACCGGTTCCTGGACATCGGCTGCGGCTGGGGCGGCTTCACCTTCTATGCCTGGGAGCGCTACCAGGCGCTCGGGACGGGCCTCAACACGACGACCGAGCAGGTCACGGCGATGCGGGAGGAGATCCGCCGGCGTGGGCTCGAGGGAAAGCTGCAGGTGGTCGAGGCCGACTTCCGCGACGTCCCCGGGCAATACGACAAGTGCGTGTCGATCGGCGTGCTGGAGCACGCGGGGCGCGACCAGGTCGCGGAGGTGGTGCGCGCCCACGCGGATTGCCTCAAGCCGGGCGGGATCGGCATGCTGCATTTCATCGGGCACGTGGACCATTACGAGACCGAGTTCTACATTCGAAGGCACATCTTTCCGGGCGGCTGGATCCCCGGCCTCGCGGAAGTGATCGCCGAGATGGAGCGCGCGGGCCTGGAGATCCACGACATCGAGAACCTGCGGCGGCATTACGCGCTCACGCTCGATGCCTGGGCGCAGCGTTTCGACGCAAACTGGGCGCGCATCCGGGAACTCGACCCCGGGCGGTTCAGCGAAACCTTCCGCCGCACCTGGCGCGCCTACCTCTACTCGTGCGCGGAGATGTTCCGCTCGCCGCGCGGCTACACGCACCTCTTTCAGATCGTCTACAGCAAGGGCAACGTCGCCGGCGGCTACCCGATGTCGCGCGCGCACCTCTATTCCGGGAGTCCCGCCGGTTGAAAGCCGCCGAACCGTTCAGCAGCAGACGAGCCCGGCTTGCCGCCGCGCTTGCCGCGCGCTCCGGCCCGCTGAGGCTCAAGAAGCGCACGATCTCCAACCTCTTCCGCTATGCGGCGCGCCCGGGACCGCGCGGCGGCATCGACCTCGGCGGCTTCAACCACGTCCTCGGCCTGGACCGCGCCGCGCGCACGCTCGAAGTGGAGGGGCTCGCGACCTACGAGTCGATCGTGGACCGCGCGCTCCCGCACGGCCTCGTTCCCCTCATCACGCCCGAGCTGAAGCACATCACGATCGGGGGCGCGACCGTCGGCATCGGCATCGAGTCGAACGGCTTCCGCCACGGCTTCGTGCACGATGGGCTCCTCGAGGCGGAAGTGCTGCTCGCCGACGGGCGCATCGTCGTTTGCACCGCCGACAACGAATACGCTGATCTCTTCCGGGCACTGCCCAACTCCTACGGCACGCTCGGTTACATCCTGCGCGCGAAGATCCGCCTCATGCCGGCGGCGGCCCGCGTGCACCTGCGCACCCGCGCCTTCACGGATCCCGGCGTCCTGCTCGACGCCATGCGCACGGCGACCGGGCGCGGGGACGCGGACTTCATCGAAAGCCTCGTGTTCGCGCGCGACCGGCTGTTCCTCACGCTGTCGCAGTTCGTGGCGGAGGCGCCGGCGACCGCCGACATCGTCCATGAGAATGTGTTCTACAGATTGCTCGCGTGCGAAGGCGACGTTTACCTCACCACGAAGGACTACCTCTTTCGCTACGATCCCGACTGGTTCTGGAACATCCCGGAGACCGCGCCCTACCGCCTGTTCCGCCGCTTCGCGCCCGCCCCCATGCGCAATTCGGGCTTCTACAAGCGCTACACCCAGCTCAAGCACCGGCTGCTCGGCGTGCTGCCGCAGCGAGCACCGGACGAGGAACCGCTCATCCAGGACTGGGAGGTTCCATGGGAGCATGCAGAGGAGCTCGTGCGCTGCGCGCTCGACCACGTGGACCTCGGCGGCAAGCCGTGGATCGCGACGCCGATCCGCGCGTTGTCTTCCTCCACGCTCTACCCGGTCCGGCCGGGGACGCTCTACTTCAACCTCGGCTGCTACTGTTACGTGAAAAAAAGTCCCGGCCGGGCCGATTTCTTCCACACCCGGCTTCTCGACCGGAAATGCTTCGACCTGGGCGGAATCAAGATGCTCTACTCCTCGACGTTTCTCGACGAGCCCGAGTTCGACCGGATCTACAACGGCGCGGTCTACCGCGCGCTCAAGCGCAAATACGATCCCTACGGCGCACTCGGCACGCTCTACCAGAAGTGCGTCCTGCGCCGATAATCACTCATCACCGCTCTTACTGGCGCTGCAGGCGCCGCAGGTCCTCGAGCACTTCTTGTGAATTCTTTGAGGTGCTGGCGGAAAGATAGATCTTCGCGATGCGGCCCTGCGGATCGATCAGGAAGGTGTTGCGCCGCGCGAACTTGACCAGGCCGAGATCGCGGATCGAGCCGTAGCGCGCCGCCACCGCCCCGCCCGCGTCCGCCAGCAGCGTGAACGGCAGGCTGTATTCCTTCGCGAAGTCGAGATGGCTTTCGACATCGTCGACGCTCACCCCGACCACTTCGGCGCCGCGCTCGGCGAGCCTGTGCCGGTCGTCGCGAAAGGCGCACGCCTGCTCGGTGCAGCCGGGCGTATCGTCCCTGGGATAGAAATAGAGCGCGAGCCACTTGCCGCGGAATTCCGCCAGGCTGCGGTTCCTGCCGTGCTGGTCGGGCAGCGCGAACCCGGGCGCCTCATCGCCGACCCTGGGCTCGTTGCGCTTGGAGGCCGCGCTCAGCCGCCACAGCATCAGCGCAGCCGCCGCAAGCAGCCCGACAAGAAGCCATTTCATGTGATGATTCTAGCGCCCATGCGCTAAAATCTGCGTGGGCCCCGGTAGCTCAGTGGATAGAGCAGTCCCCTCCTAAGGGACAGGTCGCACGTTCGATTCGTGTCCGGGGTGCCAGCTTTGGGGAATAGGACCGCCGCTTTGCCTGTTTACGTCAGCGAATGCTCCGTTGATGGAGGTGAGCTATGAGAATTGCGACCATTGTGGCAGTGATGATGTTTGCCGCCGCGCTCACGGGTTGCGCGAGCCCCGGGTCCTTCGCTCCCGGTACGAGCATCGCGGTAGTGCGCGCCAAGGCGGGGATCCCCACCGACATCCGCTTCGACCGCAATGGCGAGGAGCTATGGGAATACGCGACCGGGCCGTCAGGCATCGAAACCTACCTGCTGCGATTCGGTACTGACGGAAAGGTGAAGGAAGTGACGCAACTTCTGACCGACGAGCAGCTGCTGAAGGTCGTTCCGGGAACGATGACCAAGGCCGACGTGCGCTACCTGCTGGGCCGGCCCTCCGAGCAGTCGTTCACCGGTGCCGGCACCGTGTGGTCCTGGCGCTTCCAGCGATTCGGCGTGGCGCCGGGCTGGCTGACGGTGAGATTCAACCCCGACAACACGGTCATGGAGAGGATCGCGATACTCGATCCCACCGGTGGTCGGATGAGGGAAAAGTAAGCAACGCAAGGAGAAGGCAAATGAAACTTCGGCTGACTCTGATCTTGCTGTTCTGCATCGGCCTGGTCGGCGGGTGTTCGACGCCCCGCTCGCTGGTCGTCGGCCAGTCCACCGAAGCGGATGTGCGCGCGCAAGCGGGAACGCCCACGGGTACGTGGACCGACCGCGACGGCAATCGCGTCTATGAATACGCGACAGGCCCGGAAGGCTTCATAACCTACCTCGTGCGCGTCGGGACCGATGGGAAAGTCAGGGAAGTGACTCAGGTGCTGACCGAGGACAGGTTGGCGAAAGTCGTCCCCGGCAAGACGACTAAGGCGGAGGTGCGAGACCTGTTCGGCCGGCCGTCGTTTGAGCACGTCTACCTCGTGGGCCCAACGTGGTCCTGGCGCTTCCTCTTTGGCGGCGTGCGGCCGGGCCACATCGTCGTGACCTTTAACCCGGACGATACCGTCAAAGACAAAATTGCAATCGTGGATGTTACCGGCGAGGGCAGGGACAAATGACGGCCCACGAATCCTGCCCGAGGTCACGATCATCCCGTTGCCGCACCCGGGCCCGTCCGTGCCGGGACGTCACGCTCGCTTCATGAGCGCTTCGGGCAGCCAGGTGGCAATCCCGGGAAACACGGTGATCAAGGCGATCGCCGCCACCAGCATGAGGAAAAACGGGATCGAAGCCCTGGCCACGTACAGGCTGTCCTTGCCGCTCATCGTCTGCAGCACGAACAGGTTGAATCCCAGCGGCGGCGTGACCTCGGCGATCTCAACCAGCAGCACAATGAAGATTCCGAACCACACGAGGTCGAAGCCGGCCTTCTCCACGATCGGCAGCACCACCGAGGTCGTGAGCACGATCATCGAGATGCCGTCGAGCGCGGTGCCGAGGATGATGTAGATCAGCGCGAGGATCGCGATCAACGCATAGGCGTTCAAGCCGAGGGAGGCCACCCACTCCGCGAGCACGCGCGGGATGCCGGTGAACGCCATGCAGGTCGACAGGAAGGAGGCGCCGCCGAGGATGAACATGATCATGCAGGAGAGGCGCGTCGCGCCCATCAGGCTCTGCCAGAAGCTCCGGCGGTCGAGCCCTCCGCTCCGCCACGCGATGGCGAGCGCCCCAAGCACGCCGTAGGCCGCCGCTTCCGTGGCGGTCGCCCACCCGATCACCATCACCCAGACGACGAAAGCAATCAACGCCAGGCACGGCAGCAGGTTGCGGCTGCGGCGGAGCTTCTCGCGCAGCGTCATGACGATTGCCTCACGCGGCGTCCGCCCGGGATGGGCGAGCGCCCACAGCACGATGTAACCGGAGAAGAGAACCGTGAGCAGCACGCCGGGCAGGACGCCGGCGAGGAACACCTTGATGATGGAAACCTCGGCGGCCACGGCGTAGACCACCATGATGATCGAAGGCGGCAGCAGGATACCGAGCGTGCCGGCCCCGCACAGCGAGCCGAGGCAGGTCCGCTCATCGTAGCCGCGGCGCTTCAGCTCGGGCAGCGCGACCTTGGCGATGGTGGCGCAAGTCGCGGCGGACGAACCCGACACCGTCCCGAACAGCGCGCAACCAAGGACGTTGACGTGCATCAGGCGCCCCGGCAGCCAGTTCAACCACGGCGCGAGGCCCTCGAACATTTCCTCCGACAGCCGGGTGCGATAGAGGATCTCGCCCATCCACACGAACAGCGGCAGCGCCGCCAGCGTCCACGAGGCACTCGAGCCCCAGAACGCCTGGAACAGGCTCACCTCTGGCGGCGTGCTGGTGAAGAACGCGAGCCCCGCCCATGCCACCGCCGCAAGGGCGATCGCGATCCACACGCCGCCGGCGAGCAGCACGAGCAGAAGCGCGAGCAGCAGCGCGGCCGCCGTGAGCGCGGTCATCACACGGTCTCCGTGAAGTCGCCCGCGGCCCGGCGCTCCTCCTCGGCGATCCGGTAGGCGGGCTTGGCGCCGCGCAGCACGGCCGCCAGCTCGTCCGCCACCGCGATGAAGAAGATGGCGACGCCGAGGACGAAGCTCGTCTGCGGAATCCAGATCGGGATCTTGATGAGGCCCTGTGCGACTTCGCTGAGGCGCCAGCTCTCGTGCACGAATCGCACCACGGCCCACCCCATGTAGCCGACGAAGGCGAGCGTGACGGAGAGCGCGAAGACCTCCATCCACCAGCGGGCGCGGGCACCGAGCATCTCGAGCCACAGCCCCACGCGCACGAGCTCTCCCTTGCGGAAGGTATGGCCGAGCGCTAGGAACGCACACGCCGCGGTGAGCCACGCTACGATGTCGTCGGCGCCGCGGATAAGGATGCCCGCGCCGCGCCCGAACGCCTGCGCCAGCATCACCGCGCAGATGGCGGCGAGGCAGATCGCGGCAAGCGCGCCGCTCGCCGCGTAGAGGAAATCGAGAGTGCGGCGGACGATCGAAGCCGCTGCGGGGGGAGCAGGTTCCGGCGGCGGCACGTTAGCCCGCTATTTCGCGCGATACGCCTTGATGATCGCCGCGCCTTCGGCGCCGGCCGATTTCAGCCATTCCGCGAGCATGATCTCGCCGACCTTGCGATAAGCGGCCTTCATCGCGGCATCGGGCTCGTGCAGGGTCATGCCGTTTGCGGCAAGCTCGCGGTTGCCGCTCTGCTCGCGCTGCTTGCCGAATTCCCAGCCGCGCTTTTCGGCGTCCGCGGCGGCTTCGAGCACGGCTTTCCTCAAGTTCTCCGGCAGGCGCTGGAACGCGCGCTCGTTGACGACGACGACGTTTTTCGGGTGAAACGCGCTGGTGACATAGTAGTTCTTGACGAACTCCCAGGCCTTGGTCGAGGTGCCGGTCGCGGACGAGGTGATCATCGCCTGCACCGCGCCGGTGGCGAACATCTGCGGGATGTCGGGAACCTGGATCACCGTCGGGCTCGCCCCGAGCAGCTCCGCCAGACGCGCGGTCTGCGGGCTGTAGGTGCGGAACTTGGTGCCCTTGAGGTCGTCCACCGACTTGAGCGGGTTGCGCGTGTAGATGCCCTGCCCGGGCCAGGCGACCGAATAGAGGAGCCGCAGGCCGCGCCCCTGCAGCCTTTTCGCGAGAGCCGGCTTCTGCGCCTGGTAGAACTTCCACGCGTTGTCCCAGCCCGCCGCGACGAACGGCAGGTTGTCGGCCGCGAACACCGGATCCTCGTTGCCGAACTGGCCGAGCAGGAACTCCGCGATGTTGACCTGCCCGACGGAAACCGCGCGCAGCATGTCCGGGTGCTTGATGAGCGAGCCGTTCGAATGCACGGTGATGTCGAGCTGCCCTCCCGAAATCCGCTTCACGTCCGCGACGAACCGCTTCACGTTCAGCGTGTGGAATTCGCCGTCGCTGTAGGGCGTGGGCATGTCCCATTTTGTTTGCGCGACAGCGTCGCCGAGCCCGAGCGCGGCGGCAATGGAAAGGCAGGCGAGGATGCAGGTGCGCATGTCCGTTCTCCTCCGTAGTTGCGGCGTCATTGAGCGATGCATGGTGTGCGGGCTTCGAGGGTTTGTCAACGCAGGGCTCGCGACACCCGCATGATAGTATCTGCGCACCGTCACCCTCCCGGCTCCCCTTGGTATCGACCGCCGCCCGCTGGCACTTCTGGATCGACCGCGGCGGCACCTTCACCGATATCGTCGCACGGCGCCCCGACGGCGGTCTCGTCACCCATAAGCTGCTGTCCGAGGACCCCGGCCATTACAACGACGCGGCCCTCGCCGGCATCCGCGATCTCCTCGGCGTGCCGCGGGGAGCCACGATCCCCGCCGCGGCGATCGCCGAGGTGCGGATGGGCACGACGCTCGCCACCAACGCGCTGCTCGAGCGCAAGGGCGAGCCGACCGCGCTTTTCATCACGCGCGGCTTCCGCGACCAGCTGAAGATCGGCTACCAGAACCGGCCGCGTCTCTTCGACCGTCACATCGTCCTGCCGGAACCGCTCTACGGCGCGGTCTATGAAGTAGGTGAGCGCGTGGCCGCGCGCGGCGATGTGCTCGAGCCCCTCGACGAGGAACGCGCGCGGAGCGAACTCGCCGATGCGCGTCGACGCGGTAACGGCGCCGCCGCCATCGTGCTGATGCACGGCTACCGCTATCCCGCCCACGAGCTGCGGCTTGCGGAGCTCGCGCGCGCGGCGGGCTTCACGCAGGTCTCGGTCTCGCACCAGGCGAGCCCGCTGATGAAGCTGGTGTCGCGCGGCGACACCACGGTCGCGGACGCCTACCTCTCGCCGCTGCTGCGCCGCTACGTCGAGCGCGTCGCGCGCGAGCTCCCGGGCGTCCGGCTCATGTTCATGCAGTCGAACGGCGGGCTCACCTCGGCGCGGCTGTTCCAGGGCCGGGACAGCGTTCTCTCCGGGCCCGCGGGAGGCGTGGTGGGCGTGGTGCGCACGGCGCTCGCCGCGGGATTCGACCGCATCGTCGGCTTCGACATGGGCGGCACTTCCACCGACGTGTCGCATTTCAGCGGCCACTTCGAGCGCGCCTTCGACACCCAGGTCGCGGGCGTGCGCCTGCGCGCGCCGATGATGAGCATCCACACCGTCGCCGCCGGCGGCGGCTCGATCCTGCGTTTCGACAGCGCGCGCTTCCGCGTCGGACCGGAGTCCGCCGGGGCGCAGCCCGGCCCGGCCTGCTACCGCCAGGGCGGGCCGCTCACGGTGACCGACGCCAACGTGATGCTCGGGAAGATCCAGCCGGATTTCTTCCCGTGCGTGTTCGGCCCGAGGGGCGAGGAGCCACTCGACGCCGCCGTCGTGCGGCAGAAGTTCGCCGAGCTCGCGGCCGGGATTGCCGCCGCGACCGGCGAGCAGCGCACGCCCGAGGAAATCGCCGAGGGCTTCGTGCGGGTCGCGGTGGACAACATGGCCAACGCCATCAAGAAAATCTCGATCGAGCGCGGGCACGATGTCACGGCGCACACGCTGTGTTGCTTTGGCGG
This sequence comes from Burkholderiales bacterium, assembly GCA_050741115.1. Taxonomy (GTDB): domain Bacteria; phylum Pseudomonadota; class Gammaproteobacteria; order Burkholderiales; family SG8-41; genus SG8-41. The sequence continues at coordinate 2,112 of JBOIEM010000205.1, read as the reverse complement.
CGCCGCCGGACAGCACGCCTGCCTGGTCGCGGACGCGCTCGCGATCCCGCGCGTCTTCATCCACCCCTATGCCGGCGTGCTGTCCGCGTACGGCATGGGCCTCGCGGACATCAGCGCGCTGCGCGAGCGCGCCATCGAGGCGCGGCTCGAGCCGGGGCTGATGCCGCAGCTCGAGGAGGCGCTCTCGCGGCTCGCCGAAGCGGCGCGCGCGGAAGTCGCCGGCCAGGGCGTGCCGCCGGACAACATCAATGTGGCGCGGCGCGTCCACCTGCGTTACGAGGGCACCGACACCGCGGTCATCGTGAATTTCGGCCCACGGGAGAAGATGCTCGCGCAGTTCGAGTCGGATTACCGCAACCGCTTCAGCTTCCTCATGCCCGGCCGCGCGCTGGTGGTCGAGGCAGTCTCGATCGAGGCCGCCGGCAGCGGCGAGCGGATACACGAGGATTTCGCGAAGCTGCAACCGCGCCCGGGTCCGCCGCAGCCCGCGCGGCGGGCGCGCATGTTCAGCGGGGGCATGGCGCACGAGGCGCCGGTATACCGCCGCGAAACGCTCCGTCCGGGGGACGCGATCGCGGGGCCCGCCATCATCGCGGAAGCGAATGCCACCACCGTGATCGAGCCGCAATGGCAGGCGCAAGTGACGCCCCTCAATCACCTGGTGCTGACGCGCGGCGCCCCGCGCCCGAGGCGCGAGGCCATCGGCACGCGCGCGGAGCCCGTCATGCTGGAGATCTTCAACAATCACTTCATGGCGATCGCCGAGCAAATGGGCGTCACGCTCGCCAATACGGCGCACTCGGTCAACATCAAGGAGCGGCTCGATTTCTCCTGCGCGCTGTTCGACACGGCGGGCGGCCTCATCGCCAACGCGCCGCACCTGCCGGTGCACCTCGGCGCCATGGGCGAGTCCGTTCGCGTCATCGCCACCGAGAACGCCGGCCGCATGCGCCCGGGCGATGTTTTCATGCTGAATAACCCCTACCACGGCGGAACCCATCTCCCCGACGTCACGGTGGTGACGCCGGTGTTCGACGATGCGGGGAAGGAGGTGCTGTTCTACGTCGCCAGCCGCGGTCACCACGCCGACATCGGCGGCATCACGCCCGGCTCGATGCCGCCCGACAGCACCCATCTCGACCAGGAAGGCGTGCTGATCGACAACTTCCTGCTGGTCTCGCAAGGCAAGCTGCGCGAGCGGGAGGTGCACGCGCTCCTCACCGGCGCGCGCTACCCGGCGCGCAATCCCGAGCAGAACCTCGCCGACCTGCGCGCCATGGTCGCGGCCAACCAGAGGGGCGTCGCCGAGCTTGGCCGCGCGGTCGCGCACTTCGGACTGGAGACGGTACAGTCCTACATGCGCCATGTCCAGGAAAACGCCGAGGAATCGGTGCGGCGGGTGATCGACGTGCTGAAGGACGGGCGATTCGCCTACGAGATGGACAACGGAGCGGTGATCCGCGTGAGGATCACTATCGATCGGCACAGCCGCGGCGCTTTGATCGACTTTACGCACACCACGAGCCAGCTCGAGAGCAACTTCAATGCGCCCGCCTCGGTCACGATGTCCGCCGTGCTCTACGTGTTCCGCACGCTGGTGAACGACGACATCCCGCTCAACGCCGGCTGCATGAAGCCGCTCAAGGTCGTCATTCCCGAGGGCTGCATGCTCAACCCCCGCTACCCGGCGGCGGTGGCGGCGGGCAACGTCGAGACTTCCCAGTGCGTAACCGATGCGCTCTACGGCGCGCTCGGCGTCATGGGCGCTTCGCAGGGCACGATGAACAACTTCACGTTCGGAACCGAACGCCACCAGTACTACGAGACGATTTGCGGCGGCTCGGGCGCGGGCGACGGATTCCACGGCGCCGACTGCGTCCATACCCACATGACCAACACCCGGCTCACCGACCCGGAGGTGCTGGAATGGCGCTACCCGGTGCTGATCGAGGAATTCGCGGTGCGGCGCGGGAGCGGCGGCGGCGGGCGGTGGCGCGGCGGCGACGGTGCGCTGCGCCGCATCCGCTTCCTCGAGCCGATGACCGCCGCGATCCTCTCCGGCCACCGCCGTCTGCCGCCCTACGGTATGGCGGGCGGCAAGCCCGGCCACAC
>JBOIEM010000204.1:0-8183 GCA_050741115.1 Burkholderiales bacterium | reverse complement strand
TGCGGTCGAGATGAACGAGGTCGGGCCGGCAGGCGAGCACGGCGAGCGCCTCGATCTCTCCCCCGTGCGTGAGCCCCCCGTAGTCCTTCCCGAACAGCTCCGCCGCGACATAGCACGCCTGCACGGTGAGCACCGTCATGCCGTGATCGCGGTGCAGGTGCTCGGCGGCGATGGCGAGCGAGGGGATGTTGCCCTCGTGCCAATTCAGTATGAGCAGGACCTTCGCGCCGTGCTTCGCGGCCGAGACGCAGGTTTCGGTCACCACGCGCTGATAGGTGTCGGGGCTAAGCGTGAGGGTGGCCTCGAACGGCATATGCATGGGGGTGACGCCGAGAGGTCCGCCCGGCAAGACCAGGGCGTCCATGCGCTCCGCCACCGCGTGCGCGATGACGTTGGCGGCGAAGATGTCGGTGCCGGCCGGGAGATGGGGACCGTGCTGCTCGACGCTGCCCGCAGGCAGGATCACCAGTGGGTTTCGCTTGAGCTGCCCAGCGATCTCCGGCTGCGTGAGATCGACGAGATAGCGGCTTGGGAGCATGGCAGGGCTACGGGGCGACGCAGTCAAGCGGCGCGCGCCTGGGCGCCGATCCGGGAACGGGCCTCTTCCAGGACATCCGCAACGCGCACGCACTGGCCTTTGCGCTCGATTGATTTCAATGCGGCGTACACCACCGCGACCGCGACGTTGCCGTTGTGCGCGGTGAGCTCGCCGGGCCTGCCGGTGGCGCAGCTCCCGGCGAACATCTCCAGCTCGGCGCGGAACATGTCGCTCTCGGGCAGCGCAATCATTTCCCGCTTCGCCCAACCGTCCTTGCCGCGCTGGATGTAGAGGGTGGAGGCCTTGTGCAGGAGGTGCGGCGTATCCCAGGTGCCGAAGTCGATCTCGTAATGCATGAGCCCCTTCGAGCCGAATACCCGCACCGCGAAGATGCCGGGAGAGGTCCAGCACGAGCCGACATAGCCGACCTTGCCGTCCGCGAACTTGAGAAGCGTCATGGATTGGTCGTCCACCTCCGCGCCGACGGGCGAGAGCTTGGACGCCATCGAGGAGACCTCCGCGATCTCTCCACCGAGGAAGTGCAGAACGTCGAACTGGTGGATCGCGAGCTGGGAGAGCGGGCCGCCAGGCGCGCGGTCCTGGTACCAGCGCCAGGTCTGTGGCGTCAGCTCGAGCGCGCGTTCGTTGGAGAAGTTGGCCTCGAGGAACGCGACGCGCCCCAGCTCCCCGGCGTCGATCCGCTCCCTGATGATGCGGATCCCCGCCATCAGCCGCGCGCTGTGGCCGACGGTGACGGTCACGCCGTGCTGTTTTTCCAGCGCGGCGATCTTGAGGCCGTCTTCCAGCGTCTGGGCAATCGGCTTCTCGGTGTAGACGTGCTTACCGGCCCGGGCGACGATCTCCGCCATCGGCAGGTGCTGCTCGTTCGGCACCGTCAGGATCACGCCCTTCAGCTCAGGGTCGGAGAGCAGGGTCTTCATGTCGGGCGCCGCGGGCACGCCCAGCTCGCGCTCGAACGCGAGGCGCCTCTCCTCGGAGCGGCTGTAGCCGGCGACGATCGTCAGCTTGTCGGACTGGCGCGCGGCCCGGGTGAGGACCTTGGCCCAGCGGCCGAGACCCACGATGCCGAGCTTGACTGGAGTGCCGCTCATGTGTTCCCTGCATTCCCTGCCGTCATTCTAACAACAGCAAGGGCGGCCGCAGCCGCCCTTGAACCGTCGCCAACCGCATCTCGCGTCAGTTCGCCGTCAACCCGAGCGATTTCACCAGCTTCCCGTTCACGACCATCGAATCCGCCACTACCTTGCGGAATTCCGCCGGTCCACGGATCACGATCTCGGTGGCCTGGATGGCCATCCCTTTCTTGACCTCGGGAGTCTCCATGGTCTTGATGACCGCCGTCCTCACCTTCTCGGCGATCGCCTTGGGCGTGCCCTTCGGGATGAAGAAGCCCATCCAACCGCTGTAATCAAAGCCCGGCAGGGTCTCGGCGATCGCCGGAATGTTGGGAAGCAGCGGAGTGCGCTTGGGCAGACTGTGGGCGATCGCGCGTATCCGCCCGGCGTTGACGTGCGACATCGCCGCAGGGGAGGGAATCAGCGTCCAGTGGGACTCACCCGCGACCACCGAGCCGACCGAGGGACCCCCGCCCTTGTACGGCACGTGCAGGGAGTTCGTTCCCGCCACCTGCTGGAAAAACGCGCCGGAAAGATGGCTTTGCGATCCGGCGCCCGCCGAGGCCATGCGGAACTTGTCCCCCTGGCTCTTCGCGTAGCTGATGAGGTCGCCGACCGACTTGATCGGAAGCGGGGGGTAGACCACCAGCACGTTGGGCGTCTCCGCGAACTGGTTGACGTAGTCGTAATCGTTCACCGGGTGAAAGGTCGGATTCTTCTGCAGGTGGATGGCGACGGTGGACGCGGCGGTGGTCGCGGCGATCAGGGTGTAGCCGTCCGGATTGGCCTGCTTCGCGATCTCCATGGCGATGATGCCGGCCGCGCCGCCGCGGTTGTCGATCACGACCTGCTGGCCGATGACGTCCCCGAGCTTGTTGGCGACGATGCGGTTGAGCGTGTCCACCGCGCTGCCCGGCACGTTCGGAACCAGCAGCCGTATCGGCCGGCTCGGATAGCTCTTTGCGGCTTCCTGGGCGGCGGCCGGAGCGGCGCCGAGCAGCGAGCCGGCGAGCGCGAGCGGAAGCCAGATGCGGGTCTTCATGGAGTCCTCCTCTTGTGATTGTGTACGCGAAGAAAAAACACGACTTCCCACCGCTCATTCTGTCCGGTTTGCGCCGGGAACGCAACCCGCTCCGCGGCCGCGCCGCCCCGAAGCGCGGATGAACGGGAACCCGGGCCGGATTGCACTCTCTTACGGGAGTACCCTTTACAATTCTCCACCGTGCTGCCGAGGATCCTCATTCTGTTCGCCGCAGGCGTTGTCGCCGCGTGCGTGCTGTCGCCGCCGGACTACAACGGCGCCGGCGCGCCGCGCGAGGCAGCGATCGAGCCGCTGAAATCGCAGAGACCGCTGGTCGCGCTCGCCCTCGGCAGCGGCGGCGCGCGCGGTTTCGCCCACATCGGCGTGATCAAGGCGCTGGAAGAAGCGGGCATTGTGCCCGATATCGTCACGGGGTCCAGTTCCGGGGCCGTGGTCGGGGCGCTTTATGCCGCCGGCCGCGGCGCGTCCGAGCTGGAGGAAATCGCGCTCCGGCTCGAGCAGGGCGAGCTCGTGGATCTTGCGCTCATCGGCAACGGCTGGGTCAAGGGGGAGGCGTTGCAGAATTTCGTCAATCGGCAGGTGGACGGGCGGCCGATTGAGCGGCTCGCCAGGCCGTTCGCGGTGGTCGCCACGGGGGCGAAGAGCGGGCGCATGGTCGTGTTCAACCGCGGCGATACCGGTGTCGCGGTTCGCGCCTCGGCGAGCGTGCCCAACATGTTCGTCCCCCCCGTGATCAACGGCGAGGAGTACGTGGACGGCGGGCTCACAAGCCCGGTGCCGGTCAAGCTTGCTCGCGCCATGGGCGCGGATGTCGTGATCGCCGTGGATGTGTCGTGGTTCGCCCAATCGCGGGATCCTTCGAACTCCGCGATGCGGCAGTACGGCCGCAGCGGCCGCTACGCGCTGCTTGAGGACGAGCTCGGCGACGCCGACGTCGTCATCGCGCCGCGCACCGTGCGCACGCGCATGCTCGATTTCGGGCAGAAGGAATCGAACATCGCCGCCGGCGAGGCGGCGGGCCGGGAGGCGGTTCCGCGATTGCGCGAGGTGATCGCGCTGGCCCAGGGCGCCGCCGCGCCGGGCGGCTTTGCCAACGAGCAGAAAGACTGGGGCGTGCCTCCGACCGCGCGGTTGCGTACTGTCGGCTATCACTCTCCCACACCGTTGAAGATCCCGGGCGGCAGGGTCGTCACCACCCCGGAGCTCAAAGCCATGATCGAGCGCGAGCCGCGCCCGTACCTGATCGATGTGCTGGGCGGCAGCGGCCACCGCACTGTCGCCGGCGCATTCTGGATGAGGGGCGCGGGCGCGGGCGATATGAGCGGGGAAGAGGAAAGACGCTTCGCCCGCACGGTCGCCAATTTCGCCGCCGGAGACCGGGCGCGACCCATGGTTTTCTTCTGCGTGGACGCGGAATGCTGGCTCTCCTACAACGCGGCGTTGCGCGCGATCGCCCTGGGATACACCGGTGTCGTTTGGTACCGCGGCGGCATTGCTGCCTGGCGCGCCGCCGGGCTGCCGATGTCGCAGTCCGAGCCCTTCTCCTGGTAAATCGTGGATCGTGGATTGCGGATCCTGGTTCGATTCCGCCTGCCATCGAATTGACCGGACCGTTACAATCCTCGCCCCACTCACTGCGACCCGCTGAAACCGGCGGGTGCGGTCGCAACGCGCGGCACGCGATCGAGTTTCCAGTTCTCAACCGCCCACTTCCAGAATGCCCTCACTGTTTCCCGCGCGAGTTCATGCGGCGGCTGTTGGCCGAGAAACGCCAGAGCCGCGATGAGCGCCGGCAGTGGTGACGTCCGGTCCAGCGGCAGGGCAAGGGTCTGCTTGGAAAGCTTCTCGCCCCGCGCATTGACTGCGATCGGCAGGTGGACGTAGCGGGGGCGCGGCAATCCGAGGAGCTGCTGGAGGTAGATTTGCCGCGGAGTGGATGCCAGAAAATCCGCGCCGCGCACGACGTCGGTGATGCCTTGCTCGGCATCGTCCACGACCACGGCGAGCTGGTAGGCATACGCCCCGTCCGCGCGATAGAGCACGAAATCGCCCGATTCCCTCTCAAGCTCGCAGACTATCTGTCCCTGTATTGCATCCTCGAACGCGGCAGCCGCGCCGCGCGTGTCGAGCCGCAGCGATCGCGCGGCCTTGCCCGCCGCGAAGCCCTCGCGGCACGTGCCCGGGTAGACGGGTCCTTCCCTGCCGGCGATGGCCGAATCGGCGATTTCACGGCGGCTGCATGCGCACGGATAGACGAGGTGCAGCTCCCGGAGGCGATGCAGGGCTGCGTGGTAGGCGTCGTTGCGCGCGCTCTGATACGCCACCGGTCCGTCGCAATCCAGGCCGTAGGCCGCGAGCGTGCGCAGGATCCCGTCGGCGGCGCCTGGCGCCACGCGCAGGGGATCGAGATCCTCCATCCTGACCAGCCACTCACCGCCGCGGGTCCTCGCTTCGAGAAAGCTCCCGACTGCAGCGACGAGGGAGCCGAAATGGAGCGGTCCGGTGGGCGAGGGCGCGAACCGCCCGCGATATTTTCCTTCCTTCACCAATCGCGTATTGCCTACTTCTTGTCGTAGTAGCGCATCACGCCGCGCCTTCACCTGCGCGACGGAAATCCGGACCGCTGCTGCATGTGCCGTACGAGTCGCCGAACTTTTCCCCGCCGCTCGCGCCTATCAACGCGTTGCGCAGGTCCGACCCCATTCGTCTTCTCCCATCCCTCAGAGACCTCGCCCTTCGATTTCCGCGAGGAGCTTCCGCGTCGCAACGGCGGCTTGGCGCGCGACCTCCTCCGGCGCCCGGGACCAGTACACGGGGTTCGGCGCTTCGTAGCTCAGATATCCGGCGTAATGCTTCTCGCGGAGGAGCTGGAAGACTTCGCGCCACCGCACCTTCCCGAGCCCGGGCAGCAGGCGGTCGGTCGGCCGTTTGTCGGCCGAGGGAGGGCCGGCCGGGACATCGCTGTACTGGAAGGCGAAGATCTCCTCCGGGGCCACGTCCTCGAAGCCGCGGCCGCCCGCGTCGCTGCGCTCGAGATGGTAGGCGTCGAACAGGAGGCCGCAGCTCGGATGGCCGGCGAGAGCGACGATCTCCCGGCCGGCCGCGAGCCGGTTGATCACTGCGTGCTGGGAATTGAACTCGAGCGCGAGGCGCACCCCGTGGGCGTTCGCGATCTCGCCGCCTTCCCTGAAGTTGGCCGCACCCTCGCGCAGCGTGCCCGGGGGATTCTGCCCCGGCGCGATCATCACGAGATCGCAGCCAAGCGCCCTCGCGTTCGCGCAGGTCTCATCGAGCACCTGCAGCAGCCGCTTCTTTTCCTCGCCCTGCGCGAAGATCAGGCCGTACTCCGTGCCGACGCACGCGACCTTGAGGCCGCTCGCCCGCACCAGGTCGAGTACCTGAGCGTTGCTCATGCCGGCGTCGAAGCAGCGCGTGAAATCAATGCGCCGCAGCTCCACCGCGTTCCAGCCGCCCCGCTTCGCCGCGGCGAGCACGCCCGCGAGCGGCGTCGTGTCGAGCGTCCACGTGTGCAGCGCGAGCCGGTCGTGCATCATAATTCGAGCTTGATTCCCGCCTGCTTGACGACCTTCATCCAGACCGCGAGATCGTCGCGGATCCACGCGCCGAGCGCGTCGCTTGTGCTCGGGTGAACCTCCGCTCCGAGCGCGGCGAAGCGCTCTTTCACGGCCGCCTGCGCGAGAACCTGGTTGAGCGCGGCGTTGAGCTTCTGCACGACGTCGCGCGGGGTTCTAGCCGGGGCGAGCACCCCGGTCACCGTGCTCGCATCGAACCCGGGCACGCCCGACTCCGCGAGCGTGGGCACTTCGGGCAGCGCCGCGGTGCGCTTCGCGGTCGTCACGGCAATGGCACGTATCCGGCCGGCCTTGATGTAGGGGAGCGCGGAGGAGATCTGGTCCACGTGCCCGAAGACGTGTCCGGCGACGAGGTCGATCAGAGCGGGCCCGCTCCCTTTGTACGGCACCAGCGTCATGCGCGCGCCGGTCCGGATCATGAACAGCTCCGCGATCAGGTGGTTGGTCGTGCCGACGCCGGCGTTCGCCATCAGGAGCTTCCCGTCCTGCGCCTTCGCGACCGCAATCAGCTCGCGGGTGTTCTTTGCCGGAAGCGAGGGGTGAACAACGATGGCGATCGGCACGACGGCGATGCGTCCCACCGGCGCGAAATCGCGCACGATATCGTAGGGCAGCTTCGGGTAGAGCGCCGGGCCATTGGTCATGATGCTGCTCGACGCCACCAGCAGCGTGTAGCCGTCGGGCGGCGATTTCGCGACGAGGTCGGTGGCAATCGTGCCACCCGCGCCCGGCCGGTTGTCCACGATGACCTGCTGTCCGAGCAGCTCGGTCAACCCGGGCGCGATGTTGCGCGCATTGATATCGACGTTGCCGCCCGGCGCGAACGGCACGATCACGCGGATCGCGCGCGTCGGGTAATTCTGTGCGCCGGCGGGGGCGGCGGCTGCAGTCAGAGCGGCAGCGACCACCGCGATGCTTGCGCGTTTCATGTCGGGTTTCTCCGCTATCCGTTCCCGCGACCGCCGTTCCCGCTGATCCCGTGGCCGGCCAACGGGTAGTATAGACTGGTCCCATTCCCCGTCCGCATGTCCTGGTCGACAATGTCTGCGCCCGATCTGCATCGCGTTGTCATCGTCGGTGGCGGCGCGGGCGGCATCGAGCTCGCCACGCGCCTTGGCGATACGCTCGGGCGCAAGGGGCGCGCGGGCATCACTCTGATCGATCGTTCGCGCACGCACCTGTGGAAGCCGCTGCTGCACGAGTTCGCGGCGGGCAGCATGGACCTCGACCACCACGCGCTCGACTACCTCGCGCAGGCGCGCTGGCACCACTTTCGCTTCCAGCTCGGAGAGATGGACGGGCTCGACCGCAAGCGGCGCGTGGTGCAAGTCGCGCGCACCCTCGACGAGGAGAGCCGCGAGCTGATCCCCCGGCGCGAGATACCCTACGACACCCTGGTGATCGCGGTCGGCAGCCATACCAACGACTTCGGCACTCCGGGCGCGGCCAACCATGCGATCAGCCTCGATAGGCATGATCAAGCTGAGATATTCCACCGGCGGCTCATCAACGCATGCATACGCGCGAACTCACAGCCCGGCCCGCTCAGGCCCGAGCAGTTGAACGTCGCGATCATCGGCGCCGGCGCGACCGGCGTGGAGCTTGCGGCGGAGCTCCACAAGACGACGCGCGAGCTCGTCGCCTACGGCCTCGACCGCATCAACCCCGAAAAGGACATCAAGCTCACGGTCATCGAAGCCGCACCGCGCATCCTGCCCGCGCTGCCCGAGCGGCTGTCGAAAGCGACGGAGGAATTACTGCACGGGCTCAGGGTGAAGGTCCTGACTGGCGAGCGCGTCACCGGCGTCACGGAGGACGGCGTCCTGACCACGAGCGGCAGGAAAGTGCCGGCCGAGCTCACGGTATGGGCGGCC
>JBOIEM010000203.1:0-8524 GCA_050741115.1 Burkholderiales bacterium | reverse complement strand
GCGCGGCATACGTGAGCGCGGGGAAGACCGGCACCGCCCAGGTCATCGGCATCAAGCAGGGCGAGAAGTACGAGGAGAGCCGGGTGCAGGAGGAGCTCCGCGACCATTCGCTGTTCATCGCCTACGCACCGGCCGAGAATCCGCGCATCGCCCTCGCGGTGATCGTCGAGAACGCCGGCTTCGGTGCGCGTGCCGCCGCGCCCCTCGCGCGCAAGGTGCTCGACTACTACCTCCTCGGCAAGATGCCTGCGCCGCAACGGCGCGGCAAGGACGGCAATGCATCCAGCGGTTAGACGGCTTGGGCTCTACCTCACGCGCGACATCGACGGCACGCTGCTCGGCATCGTGCTGGCGTTGCTGGCGCTCGGGCTGGTGGTGCTGGTGAGCGCGTCCAACCTGAACAGCGCGCGCGTGACCGGTCAGCTCGCGAACATTCTGATCGCCCTGGGCGTGCTGTGGCTGTTCGCCAATATCCCCCCTCATTACCTGATGCGGCTCGCGCTGCCGCTCTACGTGCTCGGCGTACTGCTCCTCCTCGCGGTGGCGCTGTTTGGCGATGTCGTCCAGGGCGCCCGGCGCTGGCTCGATCTCGGCGTCACCCGCATCCAGCCCTCCGAATTCATGAAGATCGCGGTGCCGCTCGCGCTCGCATGGTATTTCGACCGCCACGAGAAGACGCTGCGGCTCGCGAATTACGCCGTCGCCGTGGTGATGCTGGTCGTCCCCGTCGCGCTCATCGCGAGGCAGCCCGATCTCGGCACCGCGGTGCTCATCACCGCATCGGGGTTCTTTGTGCTGTTTCTCGCCGGGTTGTCATGGCGCGTCATGGCGGGAGCGGCGATTGCCGGCGCCGCCGCCCTGCCGCTCGTGTGGTCGGCGCTGCGCGACTACCAGCGGCAGCGCATCCTCACCCTCTTCGATCCCAGCCAGGATCCGCTCGGCGCCGGCTACCACACGATCCAGTCCATGATCGCGGTCGGTTCCGGGGGCTGGTTCGGCAAGGGCTGGCTGAACGGCTCGCAGACGCACCTCGATTTCATCCCCGAGCGCACCACCGATTTCGTGTTCGCGGTCTTTGCCGAGGAGTTCGGGCTGCTCGGCTGCCTGACGCTCCTCGGCCTGTACCTGGCGGCGATCTCGCGCGGCATGCTGATCACCGCCAACGCGCCGACGCAATTCGCGCGGCTGCTCTCCGGCGCGATCACGCTCACCTTCTTCACCTACGTCTTTGTCAACATGGGCATGGTGAGCGGCATCCTGCCGGTCGTGGGCGTGCCCCTGCCGTTCATCAGCTACGGCGGCACCGCCCTCGCCTCAATCTGCCTCGGCTTCGGCATCCTGATGAGCATCAACAGCCACAAGAAGCTGGTACAGACATGAAAGCAGGGATGAGGGCGGAGGGCGGAGGGCGGAGGGAAAGGCGCGGGAGGCCGGCGAAAGGTTTTTGGTTTTTCCTCATCCCTCATCCCTCATCCCTCATCCCTGCCGCGGCGGCGATCCTTGTCGCCGTGGCGCTGAGCGGCTGCGGCACGCCCGCCAAGCGGCCGGGCGGCTACTACCTCGACGACGGTCCGGGCGCGAAGCCGCCGGCGGATCTCGACCGCATTCCCGAGGCGGTGCCGCGCGTCGAGCCGATCAACCGCGGCACGGCCCGGCCGTACGTGGTGATGGGAAAGAGCTATACGCCGATGAGCTCGCTTGCGCCGTACAAGGCCCGCGGCATCGCCACGTGGTACGGCCGCCGTTACCACGGCAAGCCCACATCTTCGGGCGAACTCTACGACATGTACGCGATGACCGCGGCGCACACGACGCTCCCGATCCCGAGCTACGCACGGGTGACGAACCTCAGGAACGGCAAATCGGTGGTGGTGCGCGTCAACGACCGCGGGCCGTTCGTCGACGGGCGCATCATCGACCTCTCGTATACCGCCGCCCACCGCATCGGCGTGCTCGCAGGCGGCAACGCGCTGGTCGAGGTCGAGTCCATCATTCCTGGCGGCGCCGGGACGATGGTCGCCTCGGTGCCGCCGCCACCCATGGCGCCCGCGCCGCGGCCGGAGAGCGCGTCGCTCGCGGCGGCGCTGGAGCCGGAGACGCCCGCTATGCGGCTGCCGGACGCAGGACCGCCGCCGGAGGCGGCCGCCGCCCCACCGGCTCCCGGCGCGGCGGGCGCAGGAGGCATCTACCTGCAGCTCGGCGCGTTCGGATCAAGGGAGAACGCGGAGAACTTCCTGGCGCGGATGAAAATCCAGGTCGAGTGGCTGGCGAGCGCGTTGCATCTCTTCAGCCGCGACGGGCTCTTCCGCGTGCATGCCGGGCCCTATCCGAGGGAAGTCGAGGCGCGGCGGGACGCCGACCGCATCGGCCAGGCGCTGGGAGTGAGGCCTTTCGTCCTGACGCGGTGACTGGATACGCGGGGAGAGGGGGGCTCGGCTCACCCTTCCAGGCGGAAGACGATCGGCACGAGCATCCAGGACTCGATTGCATCCGCGCCGCGGCGGGCGGGCGCGAAGCGCCAGGCCTTGACCGCTTCCAGCGCGGCGGCGTCGAGGTGCGGCGAGCCGCTCGATTTCTCCACCTCCACGCGCGAGGCGCTTCCGTCCCGTGCCACAAGCACGCGCAGCGTTACCGTCCCCTGCTCACCAGCGCTCCGCGACGCCAGCGGATAGCTCGGCGCCGGATTGCTCAGGTAGGCCGCGTTGAGATTCTGCGTCCTCACGGCGGCGCCCGGTGCCTGAGTTTTTCGCCCGTGCGCGGAAGGCTCGGGATCCCGATACTCCGCGGAAACCGGGAATGAGCGCGGCTCGTCCGCGCCGGGCTCGGAACCTGCCAGAACCGGCGCCGGTTGCTCGGCCAGAGGCCTCGCCTCAGCCGCGGCTGGCGCATGTTGCGGTTCGGGCTTTTTCGAAGCCGGCGGCAACGGCGCCGGATCGAACGCCGCCACCGGCAGCAGTGTCGGCGGCAGTATCAACACCTCCAGCCTGCTTGCCCCGGGCGGCGCGCCGGTGGGCGCCACGGCCGGCACGAGTACCAGCACCGTGGCGTGCAGCGATACGCTCGCTCCGAGCCAGATGGCCAACATGCGACGTGCCCGGCGTCGCCGCGCTTGAACGGGTGAGCCGGCGCGGGGATCACCACCGAATCCGGAGGGCGATGCCATGGCACTGAAACCTTCGCGAGAATATTGCGAATCTCATGTTACTGCGACCGCCGGGCAGGCGCCGGCCGAGGCGCGCCTCAGGAAGGGCGCGGCCGGGCGCTATACTGGCCCGGATGAAATGGCTGCTGCTGCGGCTGATCGACGCCTACCGGCTGCTGCTGTCGCCTTTCTTCGGGCGCCAGTGCCGATTCTATCCGACGTGCTCCGCCTACGCGCGCGAGGCGATCGAGGCGCACGGCTCGTTAAAGGGGTCGTGGCTGGCGATCCGGCGCATCCTGCGCTGCGGGCCGTGGCACCCGGGCGGGCCGGATCCCGTTCCGCCGAAGTCAGAAGTCAGAAGGCAGAAGGCAGAACGCTAAGAATCCCGCCGCGTATTTCTTTCACCCTTCATCCTTCCGCCTTTATCCTTGGCTCATCTAGCCGGGGATCCGGCAGATGAGCCCTTTTAGGTACTCCCCCTCCGGAAAATTGAGCGCGACGGGATGGTCGGGTCCCGCGCCGAGGCGCTCGACGATCTGCGCATCCACACCCGCGTCAAGCGCCGCGCCGGCCACGATCTTCTGGAACAGTTCCGCCGAGACCCCGCCCGAGCACGAGAAAGTCATGAGCTGGCTTCCCGGCCGCAGCAGCTTGAAAGCGAGCAGGTTGATGTCCTTGTAGGCGCGCGCGGCTTTCCCGGCGTGCGCGGCGGTGGGCGCGAATTTCGGGGGGTCGAGCACGATGAGATCGAACTGGCGGCGCGCATCGCGCAGGTGCCGCAACATCGCGAAAACGTCGCCCCCCACCCAGTCGACGCCGGCGAGGCCGTTCTGCCGCGCATTGGCCTTCCCCAGGGCGAGCGCCTCGGCGGAGCTGTCGAGGGCGAATACCGACCGTGCGCCGCCCGCGGCGGCGTTGAGCGCGAAGCCTCCCGTGTAGCAGAAACCGTCGAGCACTTCGCGCCCTCGCGCCAGGTGACGCACCCGCAGACGGTTCTCGCGCTGGTCGAGATAGAAACCGGTCTTGTGGCCGCGCTCGAGATCGACCTCGAACCGGATGCCGTGCTCGCTCACGATGATGCGGGTCGGTTCGCGCGCGCCGCGCACCGGGCCGGTCGCGGGCGCGAGCCCCTCCAGCGCCCTCACCTCCACATCCGAGCGCTCCCAGATGCGGGATGCGCCGGCCGCCTCGAGCAGCGCGTCCGCAATCGCCTCCCGCCAATGGTCCGCTCCGGCGCTCGTCAACTGCAGGACCAGCGTATCTCCGTAGCGGTCGGTAACCACGCCCGGCAGCCCGTCCGATTCGCCGTGGAGCAAGCGGTAGGCGTCAGTGGCCGCTCCGTCGAGCAGCTCCCGGCGCTGCGCGACCGCCCGCGAAATGCGCTCATGGAAAAACGCGCGGTCAATGGCGCGCTCGCTCCAGTCCCATACGCGGGCGACGATCTGCGATTCGGGACTGTAAGCCGCGAGCGCGAGAAAGGCGCCGTCGGCCGAGCACACCTCGACCGTGTCGCCCGCATCAGGCTTCCCCTGCACCTTCGCCACCGCCCCGGAGAACACCCACGGATGGCGGCGCTTCAATGATTTTTCCCGCCCGGGCCTGAGGATCAGCCTCACGATCTTCTCTTCGCACGGGGATGCGCGGCGTCGTACGCTTTGGCGAGATGCTGAAAGTCCAGGTGCGTGTAGACCTGTGTCGTGGAGATGCTCGCGTGCCCGAGCAGTTCCTGCACCGCGCGCAGATCCCCGCTCGACTGCAGCAGGTGCGAGGCAAACGAATGCCGCAGCGCGTGCGGGTGCACCTTGTCCGCCAGCCCCAGCCTGCGCGCCCAGTGCTTCAGCCGCGCCTGCACCGCGCGCGGGCCGAGCGCCGTGCCGTCGCGGCCGATGAACAGCGACTTCTCGCCGGGACGGGCAATCTCATCCCGGACCGGAATCCAGGCCTGAAGCGCGGCGAGCGCGAAGCTGCCCACGGGCACCACCCGAGTCTTCGCGCCCTTACCGGTCACGCGCACGGTGGCGTCGCGGACGTTCACGTCCTCCCGCCCGAGGCCGGTCAGCTCGGATAACCGCAGGCCGGAGGAATACAGAAGCTCCACGATCGCCTTGTCGCGCAGCGCGAGGGGGTCCGCCGCGGCGATATCCATCAGCCGTCCCGCTTCGTCCGGCGACAGCGCGTGCGGCAGCCGCTTCGCGGACCTGGGCGCCCGGACGCCGGCGCACGGATTGTGCGTGTAGCCGTGGTCGCGCGCGAGGTAACCGAAGAAGCCGCGCCACGCCGAGAGCATGCGGGCAAGGGTGCGGCCGTCGAGCCCGCGCGCGTGGAGCTGCGCTACGTGCCGGCGTATCTGCTGCGCGTCCACGCGCTTGAGCGGCGCACCGCCCGCGAGCGCAAGCAGCGCGGCGATGTCGCGGGCGTAATTTGCGACGGTATGCCGGCTCAGGCGGCGCTCGTTGGAAAGGTGCTCGAGATAGCCGCCTAGGAGCGCGTTCCCCGTTCCGTGCTGCGGGCTCCTGCTTCCGGGCTTGGGAGAGCCGATTTCGCCCTTGGAGTGAGCGCCCACTTACTTGAGATGCCGCGCCATCCCCACGCCGATCAGATCGCCCAGCCGCTTCAGGTAGAGCGTTCCCATCTCGGGGTAGAAGCGCTGCGGGTCCTCGCTTGCCAGCGCCAGCAGGCCGAAGGTGTCGCCGTCCCGCAGCGGCAGGTAGGAGAACGAGCGCAGGTGAGAGCCCGCTTCGCCGAACCAGCCGCCGGTATCGACCATGGCGTGGCCGCTGCTATAAGGGTTTGCGAGGCTCGCGGCGAACTCGCGCGAAGCCGCGCTCACCGGAGCGAACTCGGGAACGTCGGCGCGGCCCGCCCCGCGCCACAACCGCAGCGCCACGTGCGGCACGGCGAAGTCCTCGCGCAGGTTGAGATAGACGGCGTTCAGAGCGCCGCGCAACTCCGAGGCCGCAAGCAGCGCGAGCGAAATGCGATGCACCTTCTCGCTGATGGCGTCATTTTCCTCGCCGTACTGGATCACCTCGCGCAGCTTGCCCTCGATCTGCCGGTTCTTCTCGCGCAGGGTCAGGATCTGGCGCTCGCTGATCGGGATCGCGCGCCCGCCATGGGGGTGCGGGATGTAGATCTCGGCGAGCAGTTCGGCGTATTGCTCGAAAAATTCGGGGTGGTCCTTCAGAAATCCGGCGACTTCTTCTGGTTTCATCGTTCTCCCTTAGAGCCCCTAACACAATGAAACGCGCGATGCGCTGGCACGATTTTGGCTCAGGGCGCGAAGCAAGGCCCGCCGCTTAGACCAACTAAGCAAGGGACTTGCGACAAAGCCATGGGCCAAAACTCGTGCCAGCCCCTGTGATGCCACTGGATATTCTGATGCCTGCGTCGGGGTTGCGGCCAAAATCGGCGCTGACTTTGTCGGCCGCCTTGGCCATATACGACATATGCCCTGCGCCGTCCTTCGCGTCATCACCGATTTTGGCTCGCAACGCACGCGTGTTTCATTGTGTTAGGGGCTCTTACAGCTCCATCTCGCCTTCGAACACCGTTTCCGCCGGCCCGGTCATCATCACCGGCTTGTCCTCTCCGGCCCATGATATACCCAGGTCGCCGCCGCGCGCCGTCACGGTGACCTCGTGATCGAGCAGCCCGCGCATGACACCTGCGACCACCGCGGCGCACGCGCCGGTGCCGCACGCGAGCGTCTCGCCGGCGCCGCGCTCGTGCACGCGCAACCGGATGCGGCGGCGGCCAACGATCTGCATGTAGCCGGCGTTGACGCGCTGCGGGAATCGCGGGTGGCGCTCGAGCAGAGGGCCCTCGGCCGCGACCGGCGCGCGCTCGATGGCGGCGACGACCTGCACCGCATGCGGGTTGCCCATGGACAGCACCATCACTTCCACGCGCCGCCCGTCCACTTCCAGCCGGTAGCTCGGGGCGCGGGCCGGCGCCACGAACGGGATGCGGGAAGGCTCGAACTCGGGCACGCCCATGTCGACCGTGACCCGCCCGTCGTCCTCGAGCCGCGGCACGATGACTCCCGCGCGGGTCCCCACCCGCAGCTCGCGCCTGGCCGTGAGACCGTGGTCCACCACGTAACGCACGAAACAGCGCGCGCCGTTCCCGCACTGCTCCACCTCGCCGCCATCGGCGTTGAAGATCCGGTAATAGAAATCGGTATCCGGCTGGCGCGGCGGCTCGACCTGGAGGATCTGGTCGCAGCCGATGCCGAAATGACGGTCGGCTACCCGCCTCAACTGCTCGGGGGTGAGCGCCAGGGGATGGGCAAGGGCATCCAGAACGACGAAGTCATTGCCCAATCCTTGCATCTTAGTGAATTTTAGCCGCATTTAGCTGCAATATTGACGATAATCCCTGTAGATACAGCGATCCATGACGACCATCATGCCGCCTTTCAGCGCTCGCACCGCGGCCGGCTCGTTCACTATACCTTCTTGAATCCAAAGGTTTTTCAAACCGAGCCCCAGGCACTCCTCCACGATGCCGTCTATGAATTCGGGCCGGCGGAACACGTTCACGAGGTCGATGGAAACGGGGACTGCCGCAAGCGCGGGATAAGCCCTCGCCCCGAGGACTTCCCGGGCGACGGGATGAACCGGGATGATGGTGTAGCCAAACCCCTGCAGCGCCTGCGCGACCCCGTAGCTCGGCCGGGAGGGATTGGGTGAGAGCCCGACCACGGCGATCGTCTTCACCCGCTTCAGCAGGGCGCAGCGCTCCTCCACGCCCGGATTCTCAAACGCTGCCGGACCCATCACTCATCACCGATTACGGGTTTGATCATGATGTAGTCGTCCATGACGAAGCCGCCGCCGATATCCTTCGCCACCGAGTCGGCGACGCGAAAGCCGTGCTTCAGGTAGGCGGCGATCGCGCTGCGGTTGTTCCTGTTCACCGCCAGCACCAGGCGGCTGCAGCCGCGCGCATGCGCCACCGCGCAGGCGCGCCCGATCATCATGCCGCCGTAGCCGCGGCGCTGCAGCCGGGGATGCACGTAGAGCTTGTCGAGCTTCATCTCGCCTCGAACGCCGGTGAGAAAGTAGGACGCAAAGCCCGCCATGCCGCCCCCGACCGTGAGCTTGTCCCACCACACGCCGTCGCGGCGCAACTCGGCAAGCACGACGGCGGCATCGTAGCGTTCCCCGAGCATGTATTCTATCTGCGCGACGCTGATGATGGCGGGATAGTGCGCGTACCAGATCTCGCGCGCGAGCGCGGCGAGCCGCTCGACGTCATCCGCCGCCAGCGGCTCGATGCTCACCCTGCCGGCGCTTTCCGTCGTCAATCGGGCCTTCCACCGCGCGAGTCCTTCCCCGCCGCCAGCAGCGCCTCGCACACGCTCGCCACGGCGCCCTCCGT
>JBOIEM010000202.1:0-7798 GCA_050741115.1 Burkholderiales bacterium | reverse complement strand
GCCTCGTGCTCGTCGCCGGTGGTCTCCCGGCGGGGTCGAAGGACCTCGCGGGCGCGCGCGAGAGGGTGCGCGACGGCATCGGCGAGCTTCTCGACCGGGCGCGCGCCGCGGGTGTGCCGCTCGCGATCGAGCCGCTGCACCCGATGTACTGCGCCGACCGCGCCTGCGTCAACACCCTGGCGCAGGCCCTCGACCTGTGCGACCAGCTGGACTCGGGAAAGGGCGGAGCGCTCGGCGTCGCGGTGGACGTCTACCACGTGTGGTGGGACCCCCAGCTCAAGTCCGGCATCGAGCGCGCGGGCGACAAGCGCCTGCTCGCGTTCCACCTCTGCGACTGGCTCGTGCCGACGATCGATCTCCTCAACGACCGCGGCATGATGGGCGACGGCGTGATCGACCTGCCGCTCATCCGCTCCTGGATGGAGGCGGCGGGCTACCGCGGCTTCCACGAAGTCGAGATCTTCTCGGCGCGCAACTGGTGGAAACGCGAGCCCGACGACGTGCTGGGCGTCATCCAGCGCCGCCACCAGGAGTGCTGCTGAAAAATAAACGGGGCGGCCCAGGCCGCCCCGATTTCTTCACCGAAGACGCCTCTAGGTTCGCAGCATCTCGGGCTTGATCGGCAGCTTGCGGATGCGTTTCCCGGTCGCGGCGAAGATCGCGTTGCACACCGCGGGCGAGATCGGGTTGGTACCGGGCTCGCCGGCACCGCCCTGTTCACCCTTGCCTTCCAGTATGTGCACCTCCACCTTCGGCATCTCGTCCATGCGCGCCATCTTGTAGTCGTTGAAGTTCGATTGCTCGACGCGCCCGTTCCGGATCGTGACCTCGCCGTAGAGCGCGGCGTTGAGGCCGTAATAGATCGCGCCTTCGATCTGGTATCGCACCGTGTCGGGATTGACCACCCAGCCCGAGTCGATCGCCGCCACCACGCGGTGCACTTTGATCTTCCCGTCCCGTGCTACCGACACTTCCGCGACCTGCGCGCAGTAGCCGCCGTAGGCGAAGTGCGCCGCGATTCCGCGATGCACCCCGGCAGGCAGCGGCTTGTCCCACCCCGCCTTCTCCGCCGCGAGATCGAGCACCCCGCGCAGCCGCGCCGCGTGCGGCTTGCTGAAGAGCTGGCGCCGGTACTGGTACGGATCCTTGCCGGCCGCGTGCGCGAGCTCATCCACGAAACTCTCCAGGATAAAGCCGTTCTGCGTGTTGCCGACCGAGCGCCAGAAGCCGGACGGCACGCCGGGGTTGTTGTTCACGTAGTCCACGAGCACGTTGGGTATGTCGTACGGGAAGTAATCACCTGCGCCCTGCGCGGAAGTCGGGTCGAGGCCGTCCTTGCGCAGGAAGTGCCCGAAGGTCTTGAAGTACTGCAGGATCGACGTTCCCACGATGCGGTGGCGCCACGCCGTCGGCATGCCGTCCGTCCCGAGCGCAGCCTGCAGCACGTTGTGCGAAGCCGGCCGATAGAAGTCGTGCTGTATATCGTCCTCCCGCGTCCACACCACCTTCACCGGCACATTGCCCGCGGCGCGCGAAGTCTCGACCGCCTCGACCACATAATCGCTTTCGAGCCTGCGGCCGAACCCGCCGCCGAGGTAGGTCGTGTGCACCGTGATCGCCTTCGGCGGCAGGCCGGTCGCCTGGGCGACCGCGTGCTGGTTCCACGACTGCGCCTGGGTGGGCGCCCAGATTTCGACCGAATCGCCCTTGAAGTGCGCGGTCGCGTTCATGGGCTCCATGCAAGCGTGCGCGAGGAACGGAACCTCGTACACCGCGTCCACCCGCTTGGCGCCGCCCTTCAACGCCGCGCCGACGTCGCCGGTCTTCATGCGCTCGGCGGCGGTGGGGGCCTTGGCGAGCTCGGCCCAGCTTCGGTACATGTCGGGAGTGCTGACCTTCGCCAGCGGTCCCTCATCCCAGCCGATTTCCAGCGCGTCACGTCCTTTCCTGGCCGCCCAGAAGCTGTCCGCGACCACCGCCACGCCCGAGCTGATTTGCACCACCTTCTTCACGCCGCTCACCTTGAGCGCGCGATCGGCGTTCACGCTTCTCACCTTGCCGCCGAACACCGGGCATCTCGCGACCGTGGCGATGAGCATGCCGGGTCGCTTGACGTCGAGGCCATAGACCGCTCTTCCGGTGACCTTGAGCGGAATGTCCTGACGCGGCGTCGCTTTTCCGACGATCTTGAACTCGGACGGCTGCTTCAACGCCGGTTCGTCGGGCGCCACCTGCCGTGCCGCGTCGCTCGCGACGGCGCCGTAGGACACCTTCCTGCTGCTGGGCTTGTGAATCACGTGGCCGTTCTCAGCTACGCATTCGGACCGCAACACCCGCATACTCTCGGCGCCCGCTGAAATGAGCATGAAGCGCGCCGCCGCGCCCGCGTACCGCACTTTGTTGCCGAAATTGCGGATGCTCGAGCTGCCCCCGGTGGCCTGAAACCCGCCCACGGCCTTGAACCCGATGTAGCGCGGGTTGCCGAACGCCGGGTCGATGCCGCCCTGCTCGATGCGCACGTTCTTGAGGTCGACCTCGAGCTCCTCGGCGAGCAGCATGGAAAGCCCGTTGTGCACGCCTTGGCCCATCTCCACCTGTCCGCAGACGAAGGTCACTCTGCTGTCGGTGCCGATCTTGACGTAGGCATTGAGCTTGGCCGGTTCCGCGGCCGCGTTTGCGACCCCCGGCAAGTGGAAGCCGATCACCAACCCGCCGCCGGCAGCGGCACCCACCTTGAGGAAGCTTCTGCGACCTTGATTGATTGTGGCACGCATGTCACGCCCCCTTTCTCATCGTCGCCGCCGCGGTGTGTATCGCCTTGCGGACGCGGTTGTAGGTGCCGCACGAGCAGATGTGCCCGTCCATCGCTTTTTCGATTTCGGCGTCGCTCGGGTTGCTGTTCCTGGCGAGTAGCGCCGCCGCGGACATGATCTGTCCCGACTGGCAGTAGCCGCATTGCGGCACCTGCTCCGCGACCCAGGCTCTCTGGACCGGATGGCTGCCGTCCCGGGACAAGCCTTCTATGGTGGTGATTTTCCTGCCGGCGACCTGCGACACCTGCGTGGTGCAGGAACGCACTGGTTCGCCGTTCAGGTGAACGGTGCAAGCGCCGCACAGCGCCGTGCCGCACCCGAATTTGGTGCCGGTGAGCCCGAGATTCTCGCGCAGCACCCACAGCAGCGGGGTCTCCGGATCGTCGATGCTTAATTTGTGAGTTCGACCGTTGACGTTGAGATTGAGGGTGGTGGCCATCTTGTTCTCCTCCTTGAAGCGGTGGGGCAAACAATCTATTCCTGCCGCATGGCGCTGGCAAGCCGCCGCGGAAGGCCATGATTATTCTGAGGTACGGCGCGGGTGATGCGCGCGGCCTCGCTCCGTATCAGCGCAGCAGGAAGCGCGCGACGGTCGCGATCTGCTCGCGATCCATCAGTGCCGGCGCGTGACCCGCGCCTTCGAACTCGACGACCTGGAGCTCGGGCTTTTCCGCCTGCATTCGCGCAATCGTGTTGCGGGTGAGCACGTCGGATTCCGCGCCGCGCAGCACCAGCACCGGGCAGCGCACCTGCGCCCAGGTGCTCCACAGGTCGATGCCGGAGAGAAAGTTGGGCCCGAGCGGGAGCTCCGGGTCGGAATGGCCGCGCAGCGCCTCCCCGATCCCAGGGTCGTAACGCAGGCGATAGTCGCCCTTCGCCTCCTCGTACACGCTGTGCCTCGCAAGATGGCGCCACTGGCTGGCCGTCAGCCGGCCGAACGGAGCGCAGACCTCGCGGATCCAGGACTCGGCGGCCGCCACGGAATCGAACGAGCGCCCGCCGCCCACGTAGCCCTTCAGCCGGTAGAGCGAGCCCCACGAGACGAACGGCCCGACGTCGTTCAGCACCAGCCGCCGGATCGGCGAGCCCGGCTTTGCCGCGAGGAGCATTCCGATCAGCCCACCCATCGAGGTGCCGATCCAATCGATGTGTTTTGGTCCGCCGACGGCCTTCGCGCCGGGGATGAGGCCCAGGTACGCCGGCCGCGCCGGTGCGGTCACCCGCGCCAGCAGGACGGCGGCATCCGCGAGGTAGGTGGAAAAGCTGTAGTCCTTCTTGTCGGCAAGCCACTCGCTGTCGCCGCGCCCGACCACGTCCGGGCAGACCACCCGGCACTCCCGCGCCAGCGCGGCGGCGAGGAAATCGAAATCGCGGCTGTTGCGCGCAAGCCCGTGCACGCACACGATGAGGTGCTTACTCGTGGTGCGCCCCCAGTCGAGGTAGGCGATGCGGTGGAAGCCGCCGGGCGACAGGCACAGAACGGAGCCGCGCGAATAACTCATTTCCTGCTGGGCGATGCAAGCATCATGCCGACGTCCTCACGGTCACCGTTACGCCCACTCAACGGGCAAAGCGTTTTTTGGTTTCCTCGCTCCTGGCCTTCGCCATGAAACGCTCCGCGTCCTCGGCGAGCAGCAGGCGCTCCACGAGGAGCTTCTTCACCGCTTCTTCCACCTGCCGCACGTAGCCGGCATGGTCGCCATAGCGCTCGTCGAGCGACGCGCGGGGATCGTTCCTCGCCTCGCGCTCGGCGCGGGTTGCGGCGAACGGCGCGTAGGTGCCGAAGCGATCGCACAACTCACCCTCGGGGAAGGGCGCCTTGTAGAGGTTCCATCCCGTGTAGGTGCCGAGCGGAACGGCAATATCGGGCAGCAGGATGCCCGAAGTCTCGTTGCCGTCGGCGTCCACCTGCGGCACCAGCGGGCGGTAGGGCCGGGACATATCCATCTCGGGCTTCACCCAGTCCTTCAGCACGCCGAACTCGCTCACGCGCCGCGCGACCGCCACGCCCGGGATCGCGGGAAACCTCAGCGCGCCGGGCATGACCAGCGTGCCGTCCCCGAGGCGCGGCGTGCGCGATGCGGGTGGCGCCCTGCCTTCGCTCACCCACTCGTCGAGCGCGATCAGCAGCGCGCGCTGGGCGGGCGTTGGGCTATGGGGATTGCGCGGGTTGGCGCACGGCCCGTTGGTGGAAGTCATCCACGCTAGCGCGCCGTGCTGCGTGCCGGCGAAGAGATAGCTGCGGGCGAAGCGCGGCAGCTCAACGTCGCGCGTGCCGAGCGGATCAGTGACGAGGAGGGACGCCCCTTTCTGCCAGTACTCGGTGGATGTGTTGGTGTCCATCCACAAGGGGTCGAACCCGTCGTCGCGGAACAGGCCGCCGGTCCTGCCGGTGACGGGATCGATCATGCGCGCGGTGGAGAAGGGGAAAGCAGCCTCGGGGAAGGCGTGGTCCTCGTGCTGCGTGTGGGTGCGCCCGGGCTGGCCGAATTCGTGGTTCAGGAAGACGCCGCCGGCGCCCGCGGTGTGCGCGAGTATGCCGTCGAATACCTTGCGCGCCGACTCGTCCTGGTTGAAGCCCTGCGCGACGTGGTCGCGCAGATAGCGCCCGCTCTGCGAGCTGCCGAACGCGATGACGTGGCGGATACCCGCCCGCGCGGGATTGGGATTGCCCTTCGCGTCCGCCGACTCGTAGCGCAGGAACGAGATCAAGTCGCGCGTCGCGGCGAGCCCGATGCCGAGCACGGGAGGATTCGCGGCGGGGTAGTGAAATTCGTAGAGCGAGCCGGGCTCCGGCAGCATGCCCTCCGGGAGCAGGCGGATCTCGCGCGGGCCCATGAAGGCCCATCCGCCCGCGGGAATTTCCTGCCGCGGATCGGCCTCGTTGCGCCGTACTGTGAGCCTGGCCCGCGACGGATCGGGCGCCGCCGCCGGGTACGCGAGGCGGAAGGTCTTGCGCAGCGGCCCGCGACCGCCGCTCATCAGTTCGTCGCGGATCACGCGCACGATCGGCGCGCCGTTGTCGGTCGCGATGATCGGCTTCATCGCCATGCCGTTGTTCGCGCGCGGGGCGTCGGGGTCCCAGCCGCTCCACACCATGGTGTAGCCCATCCGGAAGAACAATCCGTTGCCGGCATCCTGCGCGGTGCGCGGGTCGTTGGCGCCCGCGGGCGATGCGAGGCGCGCGTCCGTCAGCCGCCAATGGAGGTTTTTGCGGCCCCGGTTGGTGACGTCGTAGAAAAGCTTGCGGTTGCCGCGCGCCGCGTCCGCCGGCCGCAGCATGAAGAAGTCCGCCTCGTACTCGATGCGCCCGGCGGCGTTTTTCGGAGCCTTGTCGAGATTGACGATCACCTGGTTGCGGGGATCGGCGGGGTCGAGTTCGCCCCTGAACGTGCCCTTCACGCGCTCGTATGCGCCGGCCCCGCCGAACGCCATGCCGCCGGCGAAAGGCTCCACGGCGGCGACGCTGATCTCGGTCAGGCGCGCGGCGGCGGGCACAGCCAGGACGAGCGCGCAGCCTGCCGCGCCTGCAGCGATTGCCATCTTCATGGGATCCTCCCAGTGGTCCGGCTGCACATCTTAGCGCGGCGCGGCTTCCGCGAGCACCGGGCCGAGCATCGCGCGCATGTGCTCCCAGTGCGAGCCTTCCCAGTAGACGCGGCTGCAGCCGGGGCAGCGCGCGAACCGCGTGTAGCGCGCCGCGATCGGCTCAGGCACGCGCGCTGCCACCGCGTCCGGCTCGGCCGCTTCGAGGCGGGCGTTGCAGTGCAGGCACAAGGTGAAAGGGCGTGCATGCTGCGCGAGCGCGTAGCGTGCTGCCACTTCGTTCAGTTGCGCTTCCGCCTTCAGCGCACGCACGAAACAGCCCCGGGACACGTCCCTGCATTTGAGCAGCTCGCGGTCGCGCGTGAGGAGGATCCGGCGCTCGCGGGCGAGGAGCGCGAGGATGTGCCGATCGGCGTACGCGTTCTCGAAGAGAGTGTCGAAACCGAGCATGCGGAGCAGGCGCGCGAGTCCCCCGAGGTGCGCATCGGCGATGAAAAGGGGCGTCTCGTCCGCCGCGGCATCGGCGGCGTGCCAGGGGAAGACCTCGATCGCGTTCTTGATAGTGGCGGCGCGGGCGCAGGCGTGGGCGAAGGCGCCGCCGCGCTTCCCGCCGGGGAGAAACTCCGCGAGCTCGCCGTGAAACCGGAAGTTGGCGGTCGCCATGGTGTCGTAGAATACTTCAGGGATACGCCCATGACGACCGCGAAGAAGAAATTATTGCTGCCGGACACGATGGCGCGCCCCGGCTGGGAGCTCGCGCGAAGCCGCGCGGACGTCGATGCGGTGCCGTTCGCTGCCACGGCTCCCAACCCCGAATTCCGGCGGTTGCTGCACGACGCGGAGGGCGTCGCGCTCACCAGCACGCCGCTCACCGCGGCCGACGTCGAGGCCGCGCCGCGGCTGCGCGCGGTCGGCCGCATCGGCGTGGGCTACGACGCGGTGGACGTCGCGGCGCTGAACCGCCGCGGCATACCGCTCATGACCTGCGGGACCGACAATTCGCCGACCGTGGCGGAATACGCTCTCTTCATGATGCTCGCGCTCGCCAAGGGCGGCTCCACGATGGACCAGCTTCCGCGGCAGGGGCACTGGGCGGAGCGCTACAACTTCCTTCCCACGGAGCTCCTCGGCAAGACGCTGCTCGTCGTTGGATTCGGGCGAATCGGCACGCGGATTGCCAAACGCTGCCTTGCGATGGACATGGCGGTGGAGGTCTACGATCCCTACGTGGCCGCGGAAACGGTGCGCGCGGCGGGATGCAAGCCGGTCGCCGACCTCGATGGCGCGCTCGCGCGCGCCGACATCGTCAGCGTCCACTGCCCGAAGACGAACGAGACGGCCGGCATGTTCGGCGCAGCGCGCATCGCGAAAATGAAATCCGGCGCGCGCCTCATCAACACCGCGCGCGGCGGCATCGTGGACGAGCAAGCGCTCTACGC